>CAZQJF010000519.1:0-3212 GCA_964593735.1 uncultured Streptomycetaceae bacterium
TTTGCGGCGTGCGACGACATTGGATACCGGCTCGACCCTCGAGCAGGCGGCGTGAAGCTTCACGAAGGATGAAGGCGGAAGGATGAAGGATGACCCGGGGTGAAGCTGCGCTGGCACGCAGCTTCCTAAGTATGAAGGCGGAAGGATGAAGGATGATCTGCTTGGTTTGGTATAAAGCCGGGTCATCCTTCCACATTCATCCCTCATCCTTCGCGCCAAAGGCGCTGGGTCATCCTTCCACGTTCATCCTTCATCCTTCGCGCCGAAGGCGCCGGGGATTACTTCTCCGCGAAGCAATAGAACAGGCCATCGCCGCCAGTCTTGATCAGGAGCGGCTGGCTGCAGCCGACGCTGTTGTGCGACGAGTTCCAGGATACCGCCCAGGGGTGGTCGACGGGTCCGGAGCGGTCATGATGCCCGAGCATGGCGGAGCCGTCGCTCCCGGACTTGGTCCAGTTGCCGCAGGTCATGTCGGTCTGCGAGGCGAATGCCGTGCCGTCAAGGCGCGAGCCGGTGAGCATGTCATGCTTGTTCGGCTTGTCGCCGCGGCCGTTCACCTTCTGGCCCTTCTCGTCGAGCCCGGTTTCCTTGTTGATGTTGTTGTTCGGCGAGTGCAGATCCGCGACGTCACGCGCGATCCGCTCGCCCTTCGCGTTGTGCCAGGGGCCGGTGCCGATCCGGTCGCGGGCGTGGGCCACGTTCGTGTCGCTGGTCGTCTTGCCCTGGGTGCTCAGGTACGCACGCCACGTGCGGTTGCCGGCGCCTGCCTTGGCGGCGAGCGATTGGCAGTGGTTGTCTGCGCCCTCGATGCCGCCCAGATCGGCCCCCTTCCCTGTCCCCACGCTGGTGATAAAGAACGTCATTCCCTGCGGATACTGCGGCGTCACGCAGCCCGCAACAGCCAGCACCGAAAAACCGGCGGCGATTCCCAAGGTCTTGCGCATCGAGTGCATACATTCTCCCCCTTTGTGTGAAATTGGTTCGTGCCTGCAAGAACAGAAGCAAGCGTCCCATTATTCCATAAGATTTCGCTATGAGGATCGCAGCGCGGTACGCGTGACCTGCGGTAGACTTCAAGCTGAGCAACTGGGCATTGAGCAATGGGGAGATCGTGTGATGACCAACACAATCTATGTCGGCGTCACCAACCGGACGGGCGGATCGGTCAGCGGCCTGTATCGCCGCCCCGAAGACCGCGACACGTGGGAATTCTGCGATGCGATCAAGGACACGCATGTGCATGCGATCGCGGTGCATCCCGAGAATCCGGCGGTCGTCTATGCCGCCACCGGCGAGGGCCTGCTGCGCAGTGAGGATCGCGGCACCACCTGGACCCGTGTCGTGGAGTCCGAAGGCCGTGAGCAGATGTGGTCCGTGCTGTTCCACCCGAATGATCCGCGCACCATCCTTACCGGCAGCGCGCCCTTGGGCCTGCACCGCAGCGACGATGGTGGCCGAACCTGGAAGCGCATGCCGCGCCCCAAGGTCGCCGAGCGCATGGTCGGCGCCTTTCCGTCGCGGATCATGCGGATGGGCATCGCGCCGCAACACCCCGAGGTCATCTGGGCGGGTATGGAAGTGAACGGCGCGATGCGCAGCGACGATGGTGGGGAAAGCTGGACCGATCTCAACGATAACCTCGTCACCCTGTCCCGCCAGCCGCATCTGGAAAGCGCCCTTCTTACCAAGGACAAGGCCGAGGGCATGCTGGACGTGCATGCGATATGCGTCTCCTCGGCGGCGCCCGAGACGCCGTTCCTCGCGCTGCGCATGGGCCTGTTTCGCGGCGAGGATCGCGGCATGCATTGGACCGACCTGAATATCGGTCAGCATGCAGCGCATCTGCGCTATGGTCGCGACATCGTCGTCGCGCCCTCGGATCCGAACACGCTGTTCGCGTGTGTTGCCGATTCCTCCCGCGGCCAGGCGGGACGTCTCTACAGGAGCGAGGATACCGGCGCGACGTGGACGCAGATCGACCGCGGCGTGGGCGTGAAAAGCACGATGATGGGCGTTGCCCCCAATCCTGACTATCCCTCCCGCATCCATTGCGTCGCCCGTCAGGGTCAGACCTTCAGCACCGATGATGGTGGCGCAAGCTGGCGGGAGCTGCCGTTGCCGGAAGGCTCGGGCGCAGCCGTCGCGATCGCCTGCGGCTGAAGCAGCACCAGTATGGGCATGACTATCACGCTCGCCGCTCCCGGCGGCATACGGGCGGCGGCGGAGCGGCTGATCGAGGCCTTCGAACGCACCACCGGTACGCGGGTCGCGGCGACGTTCGGCAGCGGCGGCGCCACGAAGCAGCGCGTGCTCGACGGCGAGCGCTTCGACGTGGCCATCGTGCAGCCGCCGCTCGAACCCGTGCGCGCCTGCGGACACGTGGTCGTCGCCTCGGAAACGCCGCTCGCCGGCGTCGCGGTCGCGGTCGCGGTGAAGAGGGGCGCGCCGAGGCCGGACATCTCCACGCCCGACGCGGTGCGGCGGATGCTGCTCGCGGCGGGCTCCATTTCCTGTCCGAACGGGGCGCTGGGCGCAGCGGCCGGCGTGAGCTTCGAGCGGACGCTGGAGCGGCTCGGCATAGCGGTCAAGATCGAGCCGAAGCTGCGCCGCATCCGGGGCGGCGCTGCCGCGATGCTCGCGATCGCGCGCGGCGAGGTGGACGTGGGCGTGACGTTCCTGAGCGAGATCAGCGACCCCGGGGTCGAGGTGGTCGGCATCCTGCCGCCGGAGATCTCGACGCCGACCGATTTCGTCGGCTTTCTGTCCGTGGACGCTGCGGCAAGGGAGCCGGCCCGCGCGCTGCTCGAGTTCCTGTCTTCGCCCGGGGCCGACTCGATCTACCGCGCCAGCGGCATGCAGCCGTTGCGGACGTAAGGGCGTCAAGCGTCGCGGCTTCGCAGAGCGCCGCGCGGGACGGTTGGATGAGTGACCGACTCTCCGGTACTGGTCGGTCTCAAGACAACGAAGATGGCCAAGTCTATGATCAGTAAGTGCGGAAGAATCGGGCAGGAGGCCGACCGTCCCGACAGGAGCCGGCCAGCAGTTCGGGGCTACTTTTCATCCGTACCCGAAGGACCGCCCGGATAACAAAGAGGATCGCGCCCCATGCCACTGCCAGCCGACACGGACGTCTCCAGTCCGAAGTACCTCAGAGACCAGTACGCCATCGTGGGGGTGGGCGAGACCACCTACACGCGCGGCTCCGGCATGAC
>CAZQJF010000520.1:0-3207 GCA_964593735.1 uncultured Streptomycetaceae bacterium
AGCGTGTGACCGGCGTTGTGCCCGCCCTGGAAGCGCACCACGCCCCGTGCACGATCGGTGAGCCAGTCAACGATCTTGCCCTTGCCCTCGTCACCCCACTGGGTGCCGACTACGACTACGTTTTTCGACATAAAAGCCTATTTAACCGCCAATTCGCATTCGGATTCATTCCTGTGTCCGTTTTCCTTGGCGGCCTTGGCGGCCTTGGCGTCCCGGCGGTTGATTCGAGCTCTCTTGCACGATCCACTTGCCGTTGCGCTTCGCGAGCTTGCGGTCGCAGCCGAGTTCCCCGCGCGTTGCGACGTGGCCCGGCAGATCGAGGATGACGATGCCGCCGCGCGAGCGCAATGCGTTGATGGCGCGCTGCAGAGCGAGGTCCTGCGGCGCATACGGCGCCAGCACGCCGGAACGGTGCGCACCATCGGGGACGGCCTGGACGAGTTCGCGCAGGTCCATGCTGAATCCGGTTGCCGGCCGGGCGCGTCCGAACGCCTTTCCGACCTCGTCGTAACGACCGCCGAGGGCGAGCGCATTGGCAGATCCCCCGGCATACGCGGCGAACACGACTCCGCTGTGATAGTGGTAGCCGCGCAGCTCCCCCAGGTCAAAGCAGCGGATGCGCGCTACGTCGTGCAGCTGGTCGGAGAGAGCGCCCAGGTCGGCGAGGGCAGAGCGGATCTCGGTGTAGTCCGGCAATCTCTTTCTCGCCGATGCCAGCACTTCCGGACCACCGTACAGCTCGGGCAGAGTCGTGAGCGCCGCCGCGGTCCGCTGGTCCAGCCTGCGGGTGAGCGCCCGGAGGGCCGGTACGTCTTTTGCCTGCATCGCGCGAAACAGCTCCGATTCCCGGTCGGGCTCGAGGCCGGCGCGCCGCACCAGGCAACGGAAGATTGCGACGTTGCCGATATCGAGGTAGGAATCGCGCACGCCGGCGCTCGCCAGCGCCTTCATCATCAGCCGCTGGATCTCGACGTCGCTTTCGATGCCGGCGTGCCCGTAGAGCTCGGCGCCGACCTGGAGCGGCTCGCGGGTCCGGTTCATTCCCCGCGGGAGCGTGTGCAGCACGCTGCCGACATAACACAGCCGGGTGACTCCCTTGCGGTTCAGCAGGTGCGCGTCTATGCGCGCCACCTGCGGCGCGATATCGGCGCGCACTCCGAGCATGCGCCCGGAGAGCTGATCCACCAGCTTGAAGGTCTGCAGGTCGAGGTCGTGGCCGGTGCCGGTGAGCAGCGACTCCAGATACTCGATCAGCGGCGGCATCACGAGCTCGAAGCCGTGCACGATGAATACGTCGAGGATGTCGCGGCGCAGCCGCTCGATGCGTGCGGCCTCACCCGGCAGGATGTCCTCGATGTATTCGGGAAGGACCCAGGTTCTCATGATGCGTGAGGCGTAAGGGGTGAGGTGTGAGGCGCGCGAGACGGATTATAGAGGAGAGGATCAACGTACGCCTCACGCCCCTCCTCCTGACGGCATTTCAGGGACGAGCGATGTAGAGCAGCAGCAACCCTGCCAGCATTGAAGTAAGCCCGATGAAGCGAAGTTGCCCGTCGCTCATCTCCGTCAACCGGCGGAAGGTGTCGCGCCAGACGGCGGGCAGCAGAAACGGCAGCACGCCCTCGATGATGAGCATCAGCGCAAGAGCGGTGAGCAGGATCTTTCCCATAACGGTCGCAGCCTCGCCGATTTCGTGCAAATGCCCCGCAATCACATTTGCAGGTCAATCCGATCTGACCTCGCCCTTCGGGACAGAGGGGCGGGGGTGAGGGCTCATCAGGGGCGCCGCGCAAGGCGACCGCCCTGCGTCACTTGCCCGGCTTACCGCCGGATCTGAAGTACTTGAAGAACTCGGAATTGGGATCGAGTACCAGAACGTCGTTCCTGCTCTTGAAACTCTCCTTGTAGGCCTCAAGGCTGCGATAGAAAGCGTAGAACTCGGGAGTGCCCTGGTAAGCACCCGCATAGATCGCCGCGGCCTTGCCGTCCCCCTCGCCCTTGATGCGCTGCGCTTCGCGATACGCCTGCGCGATGATCACCTCGCGCTGCCGGTCGGCGTCGGCGCGGATTTTCTCCGATTCCGCCGCGCCGGTAGAGCGCAGCTGGGTTGCCGCCTGCTTGCGCTCCGCCTGCATCCGGTTGTAGACCGACTGGCTCACTTCCTTGGGAAGATCGACGCGCTTCAGCCGCACGTCGAGCACGTTGACGCCGATCTTTATCGCATCCTCGTTCGCTTTCTCCCGCATCAACTCCGTGATCTTGTCGCGTTCCCCGGACACCACGTCGTGCACCGTGCGGTTGCCGAACTCCGCGCGCAACCCGTCGTTTATCGTCTGGAGCAGCCGGATCTGCGCCTGCAGCTCGCCGCCGCCGCCCACCACGATACTGATGTAGTACTGGCGTACGTCGGTGATGCGCCATTTGACGAACAGGTCCACCAGCACGTTCTTCTTTTCCGACGTGAGGAAAAGCTCGGGTTCGGCGGTATCGATCGTCAGGATGCGGGTGTCGAAGTAACGCACATTGTCGATCAGCGGCAGCTTGAAATATATCCCCGGCCGGGTCTCGACGTTGACTACCTCGCCCAGCCGGAACACCATCGCATTCTGGCGCTGGTCGACGATGAAAATGGAAAGCGAGGCAATGATCAGCGCGACCACGGCGCCGACGAGTACCGTGCCGGTGCGTACTTTCATCAACGGGCCTCCCGCTCGCGCGACCGGAAGGCCTCTCGCGATCGCGCCGTGGACGGCTCGGTGGACGCGGGCAGCTCGGATTTGCCGGCACCCTCGAGGGGACGCGCCGCGCCCGTCATCTGCATGATCCTGTCCAGAGGCAGGTACAGCAGGTTGTTTCCGCCCGACTTCTGGTCGATCAGCACCTTGGTCGTGCTGGTCATGATCTGCTGCACGGCCTCGATGTAGAGCCGGTCCCGGGTGACCTGCGGCGCCTTGTTGTACTCGGCGACGATCGAGCGGAACCGCGACGCGTCGCCCTCCGCCTGCTCGACCACTTTCTGCCGATAGCCCTCGGCTTCCTGCGTGAGGCGCGTCGCCGCACCGCGCGCTTTCGGGATGACGTCGTTGGCGTAGGTCTGGCCTTCGTTCTTCTGCCGCTCGCGGTCCTGCCCTGCCTCCACCGCGTCGTTGAACGCGGCCTGCACCTGCTGCGGCGGCTGCGCGTCCTGCATCGTCACCTTGCTGATAT
>CAZQJF010000521.1:0-3201 GCA_964593735.1 uncultured Streptomycetaceae bacterium
AAATGTGCGCAGGCACATTTTTCGAAACCCCGGCTCACCCTCGGGCAGGAGGGGAATAAAAAGTACTCCCCTCCATTACTCAAAGGGTGGCGCGGAGCGCCGGGGTGGTTACGAAAGACCGACAGGATGAAAACGGGAGGGGTGACGAGTTGGCAGTTGACAGCCGTCAGTTGGCAGCGACTGCAAACTGCCCACTGCAAACTGCAAACTGCAAACTGGGCCATTCTTCATCCTTTCAGCGCGAGGCTGGGCTGAGGTACAACAAAAAGGCCGCGCGAGCGCGGCCTTTTCAAAGCAATAGAGACGGTCAGACGACTTCGATGTTGGAGTGGATCAGCAGTATCGCGTCGCCGAACTTGTACCTGAAGTAATCACCCTGCTCCGTCGGCGTTCCCAGGGTGGGCCTGTCGATGTTCACGATGTCCCCGGCGTTTCCCAGTATCTTGATCGTGTCGGTGGTCGATGAGAGCGCCAGGACGTCGCCTGTCGCCAGTGTGAGCGTGTCGTTACCGCCGCCGGTCATGTTGATCGTCTCAACGTTGAGTATCTTGTTATTGAGAAGCGAGACCAGATTCAGGTTGACGGAGAGCTTCAGTGTGTCGATCCCGGCGCCGCCGTTGACAGTGTCGCCCGAGCCCCAGATCAGCATGTCGTTTCCGTTGCCGCCGTTGATCTTGTCCGCGCCGCCCTTGCCGTCGAGGATGTTTTTGCCGCTGTTGCCGGTGAGCGTGTTGGCGAGCGGGTTACCGGTGCCGTTGATGTTCGTCGTGCCGGTCAGGATGAGCTTGTCCACGTGGTTGGAAAGCACTTCCGACACCGAGGACTTCACGGTGTCGATGCCCTGGTTCGACAACTCTCTCACTACGTCGCCTGGCGCATTGACCATGTAAGTATCGTTGCCGGCACTGCCCAGCATGGTGTCGCTGCCGGCCCCGCCGTCGAGCGTGTCGGCGCCAGCGTTCGACCACAGGACGTCGTTGCCGGCCCCGCCTAGTAACCTGGCGGAGCCGTAGGTGAACCGCTGCGAAGTCAGGTCCACGATGTCGTTGCCGCCACGCACGTCGAAAACTTCGATGCCGGTGATGGTGGGATCATCGAGTCCAATATAATCCAGCACCAGGTTTTCCGCGCCATCGTTGCCCAACAGCGTATCGGTGCCGCCGCCCCCGTCGAAGTAGTCGAGTGAATAATAGGTTCCTGCGGTGGACGCGATCTCACCGGTAACGGCATAGCCCGGGCTGCCCGCGTGCTCCACTTCGGTGCCCGCCAGATCGACGCCGTCCGGCGAATGGATCAGCGTGTCGTTGCCGGCGGCCCCGACCAGCGCATCGGCGCCCGCGCCGCCGTTGAGGACGTTGGGCGCGTTGTTGCCGAAGAGGGTATCGTCGCCGCTGCCGCCCTTCGCGTTCTCGATCGTGACGTCGAACGCGATGCCGAGGTTCTTCTTCGTGGTGCCGCTGGTGTTGCTCCTGGCCGGGCCGATTTCGCTCAACCCGCCTTCGTTCAGGTTGATGACGGCGTCCGTGACCTGGTTCGACCAGTCTATGGTGTCGATGCCGCCCGCGTCCCAGATGGTTTCGTAGATCTTCTCTCCTACGCCCCAGGAATAGACCGTATTGCCGGCGCGAGTGGTCATGTTCGCGCCGTAGAGGTACTGGATCGCGGCGATGTCGTACACCATCGGAGTGTCGGGCAGCAGCGCCGAGCCCATGCTGTCGGTATTGTCGCCAACGTAGTCCCGGTAACTCATCACCGAATATTCGGCCGAATCGAAATCCAGCGGGATAGTGTTGGCGCCTTCGTGGGTATGTTTCAGGCCGAGCGCGTGTCCGATTTCATGGAGAAAGATATAGACGCCGTACGAGCCGGCCTGGGCGTCGTCAAAGTCGCTGTAGTAAGACTCGTCGAACCAGACATCGCCCGCCTTCGGGGTCGCGTCCGGCAGGTACGCCCAAGCCGGCCTGGAATCAGAGCCCTGCAAGTCGGTGGCATAGCCGAAGCGCAGGTCACCGGCGACGGATGCCGAATCGGTGAACGCATTAAACGTCAGATTCGCCACTTCGGCCCAGCGCGACAACGCCTGGGAGATGGCCGTCTGTTGCGCAGGCGGGACGAGGTACCAGGTGGCTTGCCACGGCTCGCCGTCGCCGCCGGTCGAAGACCCGTAGCCGTCCGGGGTGGTGGAATAGAACGACGCGCTGGTGCGGAAGCTATAGGTGAGCGTCGCGGCGGTTCCGACCGGCCCGCCCCACTTGTAACTGGTCAGCAACGCGTTGAACGCGTCGGTACCCGACGGCGAGACTGGCGATACGTCGCCGTTAGAGACCGGCGTGGCCATGTCCACCCCCCGTCAGCTCTGAAAATTTGCTTGTATTCATCCCCGGTCCGCTGGTGATGCCTCGGCACGCGCTGTTGTGGCGTGGTTTTCCGCAAGTACCGTGCCGGGCGCCCCGCTGGTTTGCAGCATTTCTGGCGCCGCAGGAATTATAGCGTTGCCCGGGGCGGCGCCAACCGTAATCGCGTGACTTTTAACACAAATCGGGCCGTATTATTCCCGACACCGGCTTGTTGACAGGGGTGGAGCAGCCATCGAATATGACGGCAGGCAAACACAAGAGTGACGAGATACGGGTGACGATTAAGGGTGACGGGATCAGGGTGACGGGAGGACGCTGCCTGACTGCAGCGGCCGCTCTGATCGCCCTTCCCGCCTTGGCGCAGATCACGGCTGACGGCACGCTTGGCACGGCGGTGGGCCGGACGGGCAGCGCCTGGTCCATCACCGCCGGCACCCAGGCCGGCGGCAACCTCTTCCACAGTTTCGGCCAGTTCAACGTAAAGACCGGGCAAAGCGCGACTTTCTCCGGGCCTTCCGACGTCACCAACATCATCGGGCGCGTCACTGGACGCAACGCTTCCACCATTGACGGTCTGCTGCGCTCGACCATCACCGGGGCGAACCTGTTTCTCATCAATCCCAGCGGCGTGATGTTCGGGCCGAATGCAGCGCTCGATATCAGCGGCTCGTTTCACGCCGGCACGGCCGATTATCTGAAGCTCGGCGCGACCGGACGCTTCGACGCACGCAATCCCGGCGCGAGCGTGCTCAATATGGCGCCGCCCTCCGCGTTCGGCTTTCTCGGGCCTGCCCCGGCCGCCATTTCGGTCAATGGCAGCAGTCTGGCGGTTCCCGCCGGCAAG
>CAZQJF010000522.1:0-1929 GCA_964593735.1 uncultured Streptomycetaceae bacterium
TGTGACCCCCGGCGGCGCGCAGGGCGGCCGACAATCTTGGCTCAAATCTCGCATTTCCCGTTCGGAGGCCGCCGTTGGGTGATGGGTATAGAATCCCCTAATGGAAAACATTTCATCGACCAACCAGTCGGCCCGCGCATCGGCCAGGGCCGCGAACACCCTCGCAACCTTCCGCGTCGTGCCGAGCGGCGCCGCGCTCGGCGCGGAAATACAGGGGGTGGATTTCTCGCTCCCGGTGCCGGAGGAAGTGAAGGAAGCGCTGCGCCGGGCGTGGGCCGATCACATGGTCCTGCTCGTGCGCGGGCAGCAGCTCACGGACGATCACCTCCTCGACTGCTCCGGCATCTTCGGCCCGCCGCACGCCGCAGCTTCGCGCAAGTACCACCTCAATGTCGGCCACGCGGTCGACGACAGCTACCTGGTGTCGAAGCACGCCAGCATCACGATCATTTCCAACCTCGACGCGCACGGCAAGCCGGTGATGGACAACGGCGGGCTCGGCAGCTACGAGGTCGTGTGGCAAGCGAGCGGCTGCTCGACCGGCTGTGGGCACACGCCACGCAGCCCCGCTACGCCTGGACCCACAAGTGGAAAGTCGGCGATATCGTGCTATGGGACAACCGCTGCTGCATGCACTACCGCACCGAGGTGGACGTCGCCCAGCGGCGCGTGATGCACCGCACGACCATCAAGGGCGAGGCGCTGGTCGCGCCGTGGAAGTGACAGTCACGCCCTATCAGTCTAGGTTATGGCCTCTGCGCGCCGAACGCTCGCAATCATGCTCGAAACGAGCAGGAATTCCCGCTGGCCGTTGGGCGTCGCCGCCTGCTGCCGCAATGAATCGAAGTTCTTCCGGCGCTCCGGTTCCGATTTCTCGCTCAGCCGCCGCAGGTTCCTGACCGAGACTTCCTGGACGTACTCGAGATTCACGGTGCGGCGCTGGCGCACGTAAAGATCCAGAAGCGCGGCGCCGGCCTCGCCGCGGCAGACCCGGCCCAGCTTGCCGGCAAGGTTGAACGCGTCATGGATGCCGCCGTTCAGCCCGAAGGCGCCGATGGGATTGTTGAGGTGCGCGGCGTCGCCGGCGAGCAATACGCGGCCGGCGCGGAAATCCTTCGCCACCCGCTGGTGCACCTTGTAGATGCCCTGGTACTTGATCGGGTAGCGCCCGTCCCTGGCCTGGAAGCGTTGCATGCGCCGCTCGACCATCTCCTCGGAGAGCGTCAGGGCGTCGTCCTCGTCTTCGGGCACCGGAAATATCACGCGCCACAGGCCCGGTGGCCCGTCATCCGGCATCTTGAACAGCGCGACCCACTCGTCCGGGTCCGAGCAATAGGCGTTCAGCGCGTAGCCGTGGCGGGCGTAATCATCGGTCGTGCTCGCCACCAGAAAACGCTCGGGCCACGTGTAGCCTTCGAACTCTACATCCACGCACTTGCGCACGGCGCTGCGCCCGCCGTCCGCGCCTACCAGCCAGTCGCCCTCGATACGCTCTTCGCCGGCGGGAGTCTTCGCTGTTACCACGACCCCGTCCGCAGTCTGCGTAACACCGGTGACCTCGTGCAGGAACCGTACCTCGGCGTTCGCGCAGGCTTTGAGCTTGTTGTAGATGATGGGCGTCAACCGGTGCTGCTCGAGGTGCAGCCGGTACGGGTAAGGGGTAAGGTCGTTGATGAAGGAAACGTCCCATTCCGCGATCACACCGACTGCGCGGTCCCGTATCTGCCAGCGCGGAACCTTGATCGCCGTCTTGAGCATCTCGTCCGTGATGCCGTAAGGCGCCATCATCTCGAGCGACGGCGGATGGTAGGTCCCGGCGCGCAGATCGACAGTCAGTCCGGGCTCGGCCTCCAGCACCAGCACCGGGATGTCCTGCTTCGCCAGCGCGAGCGCCGCCAACAGGCCGACCGGCCCGGCGCCGACGACGAT
>CAZQJF010000522.1:2029-3199 GCA_964593735.1 uncultured Streptomycetaceae bacterium
GCGTAGACCTCGTCGAACCGCCGCTCCAGCGCAGGATGGGTGCCGCGCAACCGGTCGACGACCGCCCTCGCCCACTCGAAGTACTCGCGCCGCCGGGTGATGTCCCATTTCGCCGGCGGATGGTCGGCGACGTCCCGCACGTTGCAGATCTTGTCGGCGAGCTTGACGAGCCTGGCTTCGCGGCTGATCGCGGCGGCGTGCTCGATCTGCAGGCGCTTGCGCTCCGACTTGGGCAGGCTCTGGTCGTCGGTCACCTCTTCGACGACGCTTGCGATCTTGTCGCCGAACAACTCGCGCAACTCGGCCGGGGTCGTCTCGGTATCCTCGAGCGTGTCGTGCAGGATGGCCGCCGCCAGCACTACCTCGTCCGTGAGTCCGCCCTCATGGCAGAGCAGGCTGGCGAGCGCGATCGGATGGTTGATGTAGGGCGAAGCGACCTTGTCCTTGCGGCGCTGGTCGCGGTGCTTGAGCGACGCGAATTCGAGCGCTTTCAGGATCAGCGGCAGCCCATGGGCGGCTTCGGTAGCCATGCGCCGAAAGTATAAGGGCGGACGCGGGACCCGTCACTTCATCACTTCATCACTTCATCACCGGTTACTTGATGGCCTGCGGATTGATCGGTGACCCGACCGCGCCGGTGATGGGCAACGGTGGCCCGCAGAACATGAATTCGTAGACCTTGTCGCTCGCGCAGTCGTCCGCGAGGTCCTTCAGGTAGAAGATCTCGCCCATCGTGATCCCGATCATGGGTATCACGATCCAGTGCCACGGCTGGAATGCCTCGGTGCTCTCGTTCGGGCGCACTTCGCAGCCCCAGGTATCGAAGCAGATAGCGGCGATCTGCTTCCCGTGGATCCATTCACAGGTTTCGAAACGCAGCCCGGGAGCGTCGCCCGCCGCATAGGCGCCCCAGTCGTCCTGCGCGAGACAGTGCTCCATCTGCCCGGTGCGCACGATCACGAAGTCGCCGCGCCGGACTTCGACGCCCTGCGCCCTGGCGCACGCATCGAGCTCGGCGTTGCCGATGCCGTAGCCGTCCTCGAGATAGTCGCCGCCCAGGAACCGCGGGATGTCGAGCAGCACGCCGCGGCCCGTCATGCGGTCGCGCGTCTTGTGGATGCCGTTCTTCTTGGCGCCGGTGGAGTCGACGAGCCGCGCGTCGTAGCCGTT
>CAZQJF010000523.1:0-1673 GCA_964593735.1 uncultured Streptomycetaceae bacterium
TTCCTTACACAAGATCGTCCGCAGGCCAACGGCGCAACTGGATTCGAGATAAGGAGTCGCGGATGTACGTGTCTTCCGTTCCCGGGAACGCCGAGTTCGACTTCATCGTGATCGGGGCCGGGTCGGCCGGCTGCGTGCTCGCCAACCGGCTGACGGAAAATGGGCGTCATACGGTGCTGCTGCTCGAAGCCGGCGGACGGGCGGACAGCATCAATCTCAAGATCCCGCTCATGGTCGCGAAAGTCTTGAACGACGATCGCTACACCTGGCAGTACCAGACGGAAGCGCAAAGCCACCTCAACAACAAGCCGCAGCGCTGGGTGCGCGGCCGGGTGATCGGCGGCTCCGGCTCCATCAACGGCAACCTGTTCGTGCGCGGCGACCCTCTGGAATACGACAGCTGGCGGGACCAGGGTTGCGCCGGATGGGGATACTCCGACCTGATGCCGTATTTCAAGCGGCTCGAGGACTATCCGGAGGGCGATCCCGCGGTTCGCGCCAGCGGCGGCCCGATACATTGCACCAATCTCGACGAGTTCGATCCGCTTTCGGACGCGTTTCTCGCCGCGTGCCGGGAGGCGGGGCACGAGCAGCTCGCGGATTACAACGACGGCAGCTACGAAGGCGCCTACTATCTCCAGTATTCGACGCGCAACGGCTGGCGCAGCAGCTCGGCCGTGGAATACCTGAAGCCCGCCCGCGGCCGGTCGAATCTGACCGTGCTCACGGACGCTCCGGCGACGCGCGTTCTGATGGAAGGGAAGCGCGCGACCGGCGTCGAATTCCGGCAGGGGCCAACGAGCGTCAAGGTGCGTGCACGCCGGGAAGTCGTGCTGGCCGCGGGCCCGCTCGTTTCGCCCAGGCTGCTCGAGCTTTCCGGGATCGGCAACAGCGACATCCTGCGAAGGCACGGGATATCCGTCCTCCACCACCTGCCCGGGGTGGGCGAGAACCTGCGCGACCATCCAAGCTCGCGCCTGTCGTTCGAATGCGCGCAGCCGATCACCATCAATGACGTCCTGCGCAGTCCCTGGCTCAAGTTCAAGGAGGGGGCGCGCTGGATGTTGAGGAGCGAGGGGCTGCTGACGATCAGCTCGGCGACGGCGCAGGTCTGCTTGCGCAGCGATCCGGGCGCAAGACAGCCGGACCTGGCAATGCTGCTGCAGCCGCTCTCCGGCAAGGACCGCTATGCCCGCACGCCGGGCCGCGGTCTCGACCCGTATCCGGGCTTTACCTTCAACTTGAAAATCCTGCAGCCGCGCTCGATCGGGACGCTGCACATCCGGTCCGCGGACCCGCTCGAGCAGGCGAGCATGGACCCGAGGTACCTGTCCCACGAAGCCGACGCGCAGCTCTTCCTCGACGGCATGCGGCTCGCGCGCCGGATCGCGCAGCAACCGGCTTTGCGGTCCCTCGTTGTGCGCGAGACGCGGCCCGGGCCCGAGGTCCAGGACGACGCGGCACTGCTCGACTACATGCGCGAAACGGTACAGACCTGCTGGCATATGGTCGGGACGTGCAAGATGGGCGTGGACCCTGACGCCGTGGTCGATCCCGAGCTCAAGGTGCGCGGCATCGACGGGCTGCGCGTCGTCGACTCGTCGATCTTCCCGACCATCCCGTCCTCGAATACGAACATACCCACGATCGCCACGGGCGAGAAAGGCGCCGAT
>CAZQJF010000523.1:1773-3188 GCA_964593735.1 uncultured Streptomycetaceae bacterium
GTCGGGGGCGGCAACGCGGCGCTGTGCGCGGCGCTCACCGCGCGCGAGGAAGGCGCGGAGGTGCTGCTGCTGGAACGCGCGCCGGAGGAGGAGCGGGGCGGCAACAGCTCGTTCACCGAAGGCCTGATGCGGTTTGTCTACAACGGCGCCGACGATATCAGGGCGCTCTCGCCGGACCTGACCGAAGACGAGATGCGGAGCGACTTCGGCGCGTATACCGAGGATAAATTCTTCGACGACATGGCGCGCATCACGCAGAACCGGACCGATCCCGACCTGTGCGAGATCCTGGTGCGCAACAGCAATGCCGTCATGCACTGGATGAAGGGGAAGGGGATCCGCTTCCTGCCGCAGTTCGGCCGGCAGTCGTTCAAGATCGACGGCAAGTTCACGTTTTGGGGCGGAGCGACGCTGGCCGCAGTCGGCGGGGGCCGCGGACTCGTCGATGGCCTTTACCGGGCGGCGGAAAAGGCCGGCGTAACCATTCGATACGAGGCGTGGGTGCGGGACCTCGTTCATACCGACCAGGGTGTGACCGGTGTGGTTGTGAAGCTCGCGGGAGTGACGCGGACGCTCTCCGCGAAAAGCGTGATACTCGCCTGCGGCGGTTTCGAGGCGAATGCCGCGTGGCGCAGCCGGCACCTGGGGAAAGGCTGGGATCTCGCGAAGGTGAGGGGCACCAAGTACAACACCGGCGACGGACTGGAGATGGCGCTGCGCATCGGTGCGCAACCGGCCGGGCACTGGTCGGGCTGCCACGCCGTCGGGTGGGAGCGCTATGCCGCCGACTTCGGCGACTACGCGCTGACCGACGACTACGAGCGCGACAGCTACCCGTTTTCGATCATGGTGAACAGCGAGGGCCGGCGCTTTCTCGACGAGGGCGCGGACATCAGGAATTACACCTACGCCAAGTACGGGCACATCATCCTCGAGCAGCCCGGCCAGTTCGCGTGGCAGATCTACGATTCGAAGGTGTTTCATCTGCTGCGTCCCGAGTACCGGGGCAGGCACGTGACCAAGGTCACCGCGAACTCCCTCGAGGAGCTGGCCGGCAAGCTCGACGACGTGAACGGCGACCAATTGCTGAAGACGATCCGGGAGTTCAACGCCGCGGTGAAGCGCGACGTGCCGTTCAATCCGAACGTGAAGGACGGGCGGGCGGCCGCAGGGCTGGCGGTGCCCAGGTCCAACTGGGCGAACCCGCTGGAAGATCCGCCGTTCGAGGCCTACGGCGTGACCTGCGGCGTGACGTTCACCTTCGGCGGATTGCGCATCACCAACGAAGGTCAGGTGGTCGATACCAGCCACAACCCGATAGCCGGGCTCTACGCGGCGGGAGAAATGGTGGGCGCGCTTTTCTACTTCAACTATCCCGGCGCCACGGGGCTTACGAGCGGCGCGGTTTTCGGGCG
>CAZQJF010000524.1:0-3183 GCA_964593735.1 uncultured Streptomycetaceae bacterium
GCAGCGATGCGACCAAGTGTAAAGTTTCTCGACAAGGATTGTGCGCTTCGATTCCGCGCAGCGGCCAAATCAATTGTCATGCTTTCAACCGCTTGGGTGGTCGCACACGGTGCGAACGGGTCGTTTGCTCCGAAAATCGCTGTAAATAAACCCGACAAGAGTCGTGAATGCGCTCGGAGCGACCTTGCACGGCATGAACGACCTAACAGAGTTCGACTGCCTGTCCGAGGACGTGGGGGAAATGGTGCTGGAGTACATCCGGCGCGAGCTGGAATCGCAGATCGCCGGCGGCTAGGACCAAAATTTACCGCAGAGGCACAGAGGAAGAAGAGAAATTCAGATTTAACCGCCAAGACGCCAAGGCGCCAAGAGAGCCGATTGACCGCCTAAGGCGCGGAGGAAGAGGAGAGAGCAAGAACAAACGCACTATGCACGCTTCATCCACGTCGCCTCATCTGGGACGCCGTACCCACGACGCCATCAGGTGAGCACCTGGGTCACATCGCTGTCCACCAGCAGGATCGCCATACCGTCGACATAGCTCTGGTACAAACAACGTGCCGTCGATGTCCACCACCTCGCCAATGAGCCATCCCTCGTCCAGAGACGTGACCGTATCGCCCGCGTCGCCGTCCACGCGCAGGGTGTTCGACTCCTCGGAAATCGCCAGCACTTCGTGCGCATCGAGTATCAGGGTGTTGTCGCCGCGCCGGTGAGATCGATCACCTCGATGCCGGAGATGCGGCTGTCGGCAACTACCGTGAGATCGAGCAGCCGGAAAAGTCCACGTCGCCCCCATAATCCCGGCCGCACACGACGTAGCTCGAGCCCGAGAGGGCACCATTCGCGTCGGTGCCATAGGCGCCAATGACGATGTCGGCGTAGCCGTCCCCGTTCACGTCCCCCGCCGAGGAGACCGAAAACCCGGAATGGTCACCCGCCGCCTCACCGTTCAACTCGAAGCCGTTCGCACCGTTCAACGCCGAAATACAAATTTACCGCCAAGGCGCGGAGGAAAGAGGAGAAAGAACAAACGCACTATGGCTTCATATACGTCGCCTCATCTGGGACGCCCTACCTGGGACCAATGGCACTACCTTAAGATCCAAGGGAGACAGGATTAACAGGATGGACAGGATAAATAGCGATCAAAACCCACAAACACGGGTTTGCCCGGCACCTGATTTTGAGAATCCCGTTCATCCTGTTAATCCTGTCTGAAGTTCAAGAGCAAAATAGGCCTAAGGTAGTGGCATTCCTACCTGGGACGCTGTATCTGGGACGCTCTACCTGGAAATCACTTCGCGGATTGCCGCATGGCCTTGAGATACGCCTCCCCGGCGCTTTGAAGCAAACTTCCCACGTTGCTGTGGAAGTACTGAACGCCCAGGCCCAGGAACTTGGGAATGAGCGAGTCCGGACAACTCACCCCGACCGCAACGCCCGCATCGCGGATGCGCTTCACGCCTTTTTCCATGACTGCCTGGACCTCGGGATGCGCTTGCTGTCCGGGGTAGCCCATCGATTGGGAAAGGTCACCCGACCCGATAAAGAGAACGTCTATGCCCTTGACGGTGACGATCTCCCCGATATTGTCGATGGCTGCCACCTCTTCGAGCATCAGGCACACCAGCGTGTTCGCGTTCGCTTTCGCGAAATATTCCTGCGTCGGTCCGCTCATCCCGTACTCCGCCGGCCTGCCGCGGCTGAAACTGCCCCGCTGCCCTTCGGGATAGTACTTGCACGCTGCAACGGCGGCTTCAGCTTCCTCCCGCGTATTCACGTGCGGAACCTGGACGCCCCACGCGCCGCGATCCAGGAAAGGCGCAATCACCTCCGGCCGGTTGGCCACCGGCCGCACTATGGGCGCGATGCCGGTCAGCTCGGCGGCGCGTATCACGTCCTCCGCGGTATCCACCGTGATGGAGCCATGCTCGTTATCGAGGAGTATCCAGTCGAATCCCATGTAGCCCAGCATCTCCACCACGGGCGGCGAGGGAAAAGTGAGCATGACCCCGAAGACGGGCTTGCCGTCCCGCAGCTTTTGCTTGAGCGTATTCGTGCGCATGCGATGTCCCTCTATTCTCGCGTCCCGATATTCAACATCCGGTCGGAGCGCAGCACCACGCGCTCCGACTTGAGCGCGTCGATCTCCTGCTCCGAGTAGCCCAGCGCTGCCAGGATCGAATCCGTGTGCTCGCCGAGGCATCCCGGCTGCTCGCGCACTTCGAATTCAGCCGTCCCGCGCAGGTCTATCGGCAGTTTCGGCAGCTTGAAGTGCTCGTTGCCGACGTTCAGGTGCAGCCAGCGGCCCCCTTCGTTCAGATGCCGTTCGTTGATGAGATCCATGGGCGTGTTGACCGGCGAATACGGTACGAGCCCCTTGTACATGCGCTCCGCGACCTCGTCGTAGTCGAGCTTCTCCACCGTTTCCTTGATGCGCTCCGCGATGAGCGGTTTCTGGGCCGAGCGTTTCCGGTTGCTGGCGAATTCAGGAGCGTTTTTCCAGTCATGGAATTCGAGCGCATCGCACAGCCCTGCCCAATGGCGATTACCGGTCACGGCGATGAAAATCTGCTTGCCATCCTTCGTCGGAAAGAGCTGGTACACGCCCCAGCCCATATAGGCGCCCATCGTGCTCGCGCGGGAGCCGCGCGGCGGAGGATTGGTGCCGGAGAGCTGCGCCGTCGTGATGTACTGGCTGACCCAGAACACGATCGTCTCGTAGAGTCCCGCCTCGATACATTCCCCCACGCCCGTGCGCTCGCGGCGGTAGAGCGCCGACAGGATGCCGATTACGCCATATGTCGCAGCCCCGATGTCGGTGATGGAAGCGCCCGCCCGCATGGGCTGGTCCTTGAAGCCGGTGAGATACGCGAGGCCGCCGGCCATCTGCGCCAGCTCGTCCAGGAACGGACGATCCGCGTACGGCCCGGGCAGAAAGCCCTTCACCGAGCAGTAGATGATGCGCGGATTGATGCCGCGTCCCCAGTCGTAATCCAGGCCGAGACGGCGCAGGGCGCCGGGGGCAAAGTTGTCCAGCACCACGTCCGACTTCGCAACCAGCCGCTCGAACACCTTCTTGCCGTCCGGCTTGCTGAGATCCAGCGCCAGATACTTCTTGTTGCGATTGAACGAATAGAACGTGGAGCCGGTCCCGGAATGGCTGCGCGCTGTGTCGCC
>CAZQJF010000525.1:0-3172 GCA_964593735.1 uncultured Streptomycetaceae bacterium
AGGACTCCGGCGAGGGCCGCTGGACGGTGCAGGAGGCGGTGCGCCTGTCCGTGCCCGCGCCGGTGCTCTCCGCGTCGCTCTACGCGCGCTTCGCCTCGCGCCAGGAAGACGCGCCCGCGATGAAAGTAATCGCGGCGCTGCGCAACCAGTTCGGCGGACACGCCGTAAAGAAATAGACACGGCGGCGCCCAGATGCGCTGGACCCCGGGCGACTTAAACCTGTCTCAAAAACTGCTTACAGACAGGATGAACGGGATGAACAGGATAAAGGCGCAATTAACCATCCTGTTCATCCTGTCAATCCTGTCAGTTTTGGCTTTTGGCCGCGTCCTTTCCAGTAGTTTTGAGATAGCTTCCTGCCGATGACGGCGCCCAGGGGAGATCCCTGCGTCCTCGTGGTCTTCGGCGCGGCCGGGGACATGACGCGGCGCCTGCTGATGCCGGCGCTCCATAACCTCGCCTGCGACGGTCTGCTCTCGTCGCGCCTCGCGATCATCGGCGTGGCGCAGCACCCCCAGACCACGGCGGAGTTCCGCGAGCGGCTGAGCGCCGAGGTCCGCCGCTTCACGACGCAGAAAGACTTCGACGCCCGGGTCTGGGACGACTTCGTCGGCCGGCTGCACTACGTTACCGGCCGCTTCGAAGACGACACGACCTATCGCGGCATAGCCGAACTGCTCGAATCGCTGTCCGCGCAATATGAAACCGGCGGCAACGCGCTCTTCTATCTCGCCACGCCGCCAGCCGTGTTCGGCGTGATCGGCCGGAAACTGGCGGCGGCGGGCCTCAACGTCCACCCGCAGAGCTGGCGGCGCCTGATCGTCGAGAAGCCTTTCGGGCGCGATCTCGCTTCGGCGATCGAGCTCAACCGTGCGCTGCTGGCCCATTGGCATGAAGAGCAGATCTTCCGCATCGACCATTACCTGGGCAAGGAAACGGTGCAGAACCTGCTGGCCTTCCGTTTCTCCAACGGTCTGTTCGAGCCCCTCTGGGGGCGGCACCACATCGATCACATCCAGTTCACGGTAGCGGAGTCGGTAGGGGTCGAAGGGCGCGGCCGCTATTACGACAGCGCGGGTGTGCTGCGGGACATGATCCAGAACCACATGTTCCAGATGCTCGCGTACCTGTGCATGGAGCCGCCGTCGTCGTTCCGCGCGGACGCGGTGCGCAACGAGAAGGCGAAGGTGCTCGAGGCGGTGCGGATCATGCGGCCCGAGGACGTGCTGCGCGATACGGTGCGCGGGCAGTACGGCCCCGGACGCAAGGCCGACGGCACGCCGGTACCCGGCTACCGCCAGGAGAAGAACGTCGCCCCGGATTCCGCCACCGAGACTTTTGCCGCACTGCGGCTCTGGATCGACAACTGGCGCTGGGAAGGCGTGCCGATCTACCTGCGTTCGGGCAAGAGCCTGTGGAAGCGCGGTACCGAGATCCTGGTCCAGTTCAAGAAAGCGCCCGAAGTGCTGTTTCGCGCAGCCCCCGGCATCGGCAGCCTGGAGCACAACCAGCTCATTTTCCACATCCAGCCCGACCAGGGCATAGAGCTGCGCTTCCAGGCGAAGCATCCCGGACCGCAGCTCTCGCTGCAGCAAGTCGACATGCGGTTCGACTACCAGGACGCCTTCGAGGCCTCGCGCAGCACGGGTTACGAGGTGTTGCTCTACCATTGCATGCGCGGCGACGCGACGCTGTTCACGCGCAACGACCTGGTCGAGGCGGCGTGGCGTATCGCCCAGCCCATCCTGGACACCTGGGCTGAAAACCCGCCCCGCGATTTTCCGAATTACCAGGCCGGCACCTGGGGTCCCAAGCCCGCCTTTCATTTGGTCGAACGCGACGGACGCAAATGGCTCGAGGTGATCAATCGCGCGGTGCTCGAAAAAGTCCCGCTGTTCGGCGGGTGCAGCGCGGTATTCCTGCACGGACTCGCGCTGGTCCTGAAGCCCGCGGTGTTCGCCGCCGGTGACACGATCGTCGAAAAGGGCGAAGCCGGCTCCGAAATGTACTTCGTGGCCCGCGGCGAAGTGGAGATTGCCGACGGCAGCAAGGTACTCAGTACCCTGGGCGAAGGCAGCTTCTTCGGCGAGAAGAGCCTCCTGCTTTCCGAGCCCCGTTCGGCTTCCGCGCGCGCCCGGACCCAGTGCGACCTCTACGTGCTCGAAAAGCCCGACTTCATGAAGGTGCTCCGGGACCACCCGGGGTTCGCCCGATCCATACTGGAAGCCTACTGCCAGCGCTACAACCTCGTCCTCGACGCGGCGCAGGCGTTCGACAGCCTGCTGGCCGGCTACGTCGACCGCGAGGCGTAGCGGCGTGACGCAAGCAGTTACCTGAAAGCCGGCTTTGCTCTCAATGAATCCGTGGGGTAAGCCCTCGAAGATTGCTTCAACTTCATGTTGACCATGGCCCTCGCCATTTCCACCGCAGCCGGGAATGCCCCGATGAGATTTATTTCCTGGTAACCCCTGGCATCGAGGCCCAGCCTGACTTCATCGAGAAAACATTGTTGATGCGGTGATCCGATGATCACGGAGTCCGCGCCCTCATCCTCGATCGCCCGGACAAACTGCTCCACGATGGCACCCACGAACTCCTTGACCTCGGGATTGTTCGCTCGCTCCGCTTTCTTGTATTTGCGGACGAGCGCCATGGTAAAGGTGGACGAGCGCGATACATATCTGACGCTCGTCAGCTTGTGGTTCATGCCATAGAGCTGCGCGTTGCGCCGGACGATCGTGGCCTGGGCGTCCGTCGTGGTCAGAGCGCAGAATTTTTCCCCCAGGAGCGAGGCAAAGTGCATGGCCGAGTGGACGGGGTAAGCGATGGGCAGCGTGGATACCGCCATCGCGGCCAGAAAGCCGGGCTCGATCCCCGCCTGCGTGACCACCGCGTCGTACTTGCCCATCGCGCAGACGGCCTTGACGCGCTTGACGACGCCCACTGCGATGTTCGCCACGACCTCGTCGTCGCGGGTCTCCGCGCCATGGTCCGTAGGTTCTCCCTCGTCGATATCGATCTCGACACCGTCCAGTTGTCCTTTCGCTTTCATGCTGGAGATGAGCTCACGCATCATGAAGTGCCCTTCTGTCGGGCTGTAGTTAACGCCTGCTCTCTGGTATGGCGGAATATCGACGATTCTCAAAGGATCTCTCCTGTCAGACGAAATAGG
>CAZQJF010000526.1:0-3166 GCA_964593735.1 uncultured Streptomycetaceae bacterium
TCTCACCGAACACCGGGCGATTGACCGCCGAACAAGCCGCCGATACAGTGGCGGTCAGCAAAAAAGGTGGTTTAAAAGTCCTATGCGCTCAACCGGTCGCTTCAGTTGAATTCGCCGGTGCGCAAAGTGTACACAGTGTAGAGTGTCGCAAAAGTCCTTCCCGGGACCAGGAAAAGAATGGCGTTGCTGGGGTTGCTTGCGCTGATTCAAGTCGGGTTTCTTCCCGGGATCCTGATCTCACTCAGCATTCCCCGACTGGAACGCCAGGACCGTTTCCTCCTGGCATTGCCTCTGAGTTGTGTCGTCAACTATTTCCTTGTCGTTGGCCTGACGTTCACCGGCTTTTACACCCAGACCGTCGTGTTGTGGATTGCGGCGCTCGAAGCGGCGTTGCTTGCCGCAATCCTTCATCGCCGGCGCCGCGCGCCGGAGTCCGGCGTCCGGCCATTGCTCGATCTGGAGCCGGTGTTTCCGCGAGATGGCTCGAAGCTGGGCGCCATCCGG
This sequence comes from uncultured Streptomycetaceae bacterium, assembly GCA_964593735.1. Classification (GTDB taxonomy): domain Bacteria; phylum Pseudomonadota; class Gammaproteobacteria; order Burkholderiales; family SG8-41; genus SG8-41. The sequence continues at coordinate 505 of CAZQJF010000526.1, forward strand.
ATCCTCTTCGTCGTGACGGTCCTGGCCTGGGTCTTCCAGACGTTGCGGCAGATAGGCACGGTTTTCATCGATGGCGATGTGGTTCAGCTGTGGAATGTATGGGCCGTTCAGTGGTTCAACGGCGAGTTCCCAAGCCACACGAATCACTACCCGCAGCTGCTGCCTGCGCTCTATTCCATGACCTACAAGTTCATGGACAACCCGGAGGTCCAGTTCTTCGCCAAGTTCTTCGCGGCGTTTTTCCCGTTGATGGCCCTGGCGGTCTATCTCAGGCTGGCGGCCCTGATGAAGGAATATGCGCCTGCAATCCTGCTCGCCGCCGTATTCCTCGTGATCATCTTCACCCGCACGATGGGGAGCGGATTCGCGTTCAACGGCTACACGGACTTTCCGCTTGCCTATTTCAGCCTCATCCTGTGCTACGTGTTCTGCCTGCTCTTCCGGCGAGCGCAGGAGCCCGGCACGCCGCTCAGGGACCCGCTCCTGCTCTGGGGCGCCGTGCTTGCGGGGGGAACGATCCTGCTCAAGCACTCGGGCGGATACCTGGCCGTGCTCCTGCCGTGCGCGTGGTATTACTACATCGGACGGCGTGAGACGAATATCCGCGCCGTGATGCTCAGGCTCGTGCTCGTCTTCGCGATCGTCTTCGTGGTGCCAGCCCACTGGTATATCTACAAGCAAGCGCAAATCGCTGTCGGCACCGACAGCTCGAACCTGGCTTATCTTGCGCAGATCGTGGACCTGCCGTGGTACGCCAAGTTGATTCGCGGCGTGGAGATGATCTCCCGCAAGATATCGTGGATCTGGGTGGTGCTCTTCGGATTCGGAGTCACGCACGCCCTGGGAAGGGCCCTCGCACTGTGGATATTCGTACCCTTCTTCATGCTGTGGGCGCTGTTCGTGTCGTACGACTACCGCAACCTGTCGCTGGCGCTTCCCGCCCTGTCCGTGATTCTCGCCCTGGGCGCCCTGAAGATCCATGTGCTGATCACCACGAGCCAACGGATGTCACGCTACGTGCGTCCGGCGGCATATCTCGTTCTTGGGGCGATCGCGATCGCGATTGCCGTGAAGCTGACCTCGCGGGAGATATCGGAAAAGCTGGTCGAGGATTCGTTGCGGGCGCGGCGCTTGATAGGGATTCCCGAGGTCAACGACCGCCTGTACGCTCACTTCCGGTATCGCCCGGAGCCCGGAAAAGTCGCATCGACGTATTTCGTGATCGGCTATCTGCCGGGAATCGAAGACCGGTACTTGAAGGCCGACTGCGACGGTCTCGAAGCCGCCGTGCAGGACCCGACCGTGCGCTATCTGATGGTGTCGGACTGGTGTCCGCAGGGCATACGGGACAGTATCGCAGCGGGGGTTACGGCCGGGAAATACAGAGAGATCTTCTCCCTCAGGGAACAGGCGTTCCATGAAATCTCGCTGAGCGGGCGGAAACTCCCGCCCGATGCGGACAGGAAAGCGGATCGATAGGGACAAGAGACGAATGGTGAGCCGTCCGCCGCGAATCGCCGTGCTGATTCCCTGCTTCAACGAGGACGGCACCATAGGGCGGGTCGTTCGTGACTTCCAGGCGGCGCTGCCGGGGTCACGGGTAGTTATCTACGACAACAATTCCACCGACCGGACCACCGAGGTGGCGCGGGCGGCAGGCGCGGAAGTGCGGAGCGAGGCGCGGCAGGGCAAGGGCAACGTCATAAGGCGCATGTTCGCGGAGATCGACGCCGACGTGTATCTCGTGGTCGACGGGGACGACACATACGAGGCCGCGGCTGCGCCGCGCATGATCGAGAAACTCGTCCTGGATCGGCTGGACATGGTCAACGGCGCCAGAGTGGAGACGAGTCGAAACGCGTATCGCTCCGGACATCGTTTCGGCAACCAGTCGCTCAACTGGGTGGTCGGACTGCTGTTCGAGCAACGCTTCGAGGACATGCTCTCCGGCTACAGGGCGCTGTCGAGGCGTTTCGTGAAGTCGTTTCCCATCTCGTCGAGCGGATTCGAGATAGAAACGGAGATGATAGTTCACGCGCTCGAGATGCGGATGCCGGTAGCCGAGATCGCTACCGACTACAAGGAGCGGCCCGCGGGGTCGCACAGCAAGCTCAACACGATCCGCGACGGATGGCGAATCCTGTTTACGATCCTCAACCTTCTCAGGCAGGAAAGACCGCTCAGGCTGGCTTTTGCGTTCTTCGGCGTCCTGGCGCTTGCCGCGCTGGTCCTGGGAGTGCCGGTCGTGCTGGAGTATCTCGAAACCGGCCTGGTACCCCGGCTGCCAACCGCGGTGCTCGCCATGGGACTCATGCTAACCGCTTTCCTGTTCCTGATCGTCGGGATCGTGCTGGATAGCGTCGTTGCCGGCCATCGCGAGCTCAAGCGGCTTGCGTATCTCTCCATCCCGGGGCCGGGCGAGTGACCATGGACGCATACGCCGGGCGCGAGAATCTCGAGGTGATGACGAAGGCGAGAAACTACAACCGGTTTCTCGCCGGCACGGTCTCATCCGGCGTGGACTTGACCGAGCGCGTCCTGGATTTCGGGGCGGGCCTGGGGGACTTCGCAGTGCCGCTCCAGGAGCGGGGTTTCGACGTGACGTGCGTCGAGCCGGATCGGAACCTCGGCGAACGGCTGCGCGGCAAAGGCCTGCGGGTGG
>CAZQJF010000527.1:0-3162 GCA_964593735.1 uncultured Streptomycetaceae bacterium
GGGAAGAGGGAAGAGGGAAGAGGGAAGAGGCGTCATTTTGTCAGGCGCTCTTAGTTATAGCCCGCATGTCGCACGCGCTCGCCCATGCGTTATGCCCACCGAACCGAAAACCTCACCACTTGTGAAACATGCGGGCTAGTTCCGCCCGACGTGCGGCGGAACCTTCCGTTTGAAGCCCGTCAATTCTTCCGCGATCTTGAACCGCGTCGGGAACGGGAACGAGATGTGCTTCTGGATCAGCGCATCGCGCACGTACTTTTCGATCGGCATGCCCGAGATGACGCCCATGCCGCCGAAGAGCTCCATGCCCTGCTCGGTCAGCCGCTGCACGGCCGTGCCGGTGAAGGCCAGCGCCATCAGCTCGTAGGGCTGCCACTCGGCGCTGCCGTCCGCGAACGCTTCGGGATGGTCCTTCGCCCACGCCGCCGTCCAGATCAGGCGGCGCGCCGCCTCGAGGTTCATCGCCATGTCGGCGAGGAAGAGGCCAACCGCCTGGTGCTTGACGATAGGCTTGCCGCCGGAGACCCGCTCCTGCGTGTACTTGAGCGTTTCCTCGAGCGCAGCGCGCCCGACGCCGAGCGTCAGCGCGGCGATGGTGACGTGAGTGCCCATGTCGGTGCGGCCCGCCGGCGCCGGCCCGAGGATGCGGCCCTTCGGCACCCGCACGTCATCGAAAAAAATTTCCGCATTGTCGCCGACGCGCCGGCCGATCTTCGACATCGGATGGCGCACGAGGCCGGGCGAATCGCCCTCGACGAGGAATGCCTGGATGCCGGCGTCGGTCTGCGCCATGGTGACGATCAGCTTGGCCAGATAGCCGACGGTCTGAAAGTTCTTGGCGCCGTTGATCACCCAGGAGCCGTCGGGCTGCTCGACCGCCCGGGTCTTGAGGCGGGCGTTTTCGGGCGTCTCGGTGTAGTAGTCGAAGCCCAGGTCCGTGTCGGGCTCGTGTATGGCGACCGTCGTGAAATAGAACTCGTCGCTGAGGAACCTCGGAAGGAAATAGTCCCGCTGCTCCTGCGTCATGCGCAGCTCGAACCAGTCGCGCGCCCGCCGCGCCGTCAGCATGAAGTAGTAGGCGGTGCCGATATCGGCCGCGGCCAGTTCCTCGGCGACCAGGCAGGCGGTGAGGTGATCGGAGGCGCCCGCGCCGCCATTGTTTTCCTGCAGCGCGAAGGTCCGGAAACCCAGCTGCGAGCCCTTTTTCAAGGCATCCCACGGGATACGGTCTTCCCAGTTCGGCTTCCTGTCGAGATCAGATGCGACGGGCTTGATCTCGTTCTGGGCGAACTCCCGCGCCAAATCCCGAAATGCGAGCTGCTGCTCGTTGAGCCTGATATCGAACACGATCACCTCTCCTTGGATAAACAGTGTTAGGTCACGTTTGGGTTCGTGACTTTACACCATCGGAGTTCATTGACGGCGCCACATTGTGAGCGCCCGCGAGCCTGCTGCCGGAGCCCAGGAACACGGCCGCGGGCGCGCGGACGCTCGCGGGATACTTCGCGCGGCAGGGCGGTTCGGATGGTGAACTCCACGAGCACCTCGTTGGCGTCCGTCCGGCTCCTGGAATATGCTGTCGGCACTGTCCGACGCGGCATGGCGCCGTGAAGAATCCGATGCGGCGCCAGGCTGCGCGAAGTAGCGGCAGATGAAACGTATTTCAGCGAGAGGAGCAAGATGACCGCCAACGGTACGGCCGCCCCCCGGGGTGCAAACGTTTCCCAGCCCCGCGACCACAAACTGATCGTCGAGAAAGACGTGCAGATCCCGATGCGGGACGGGTCGCTGCTCTATGCCGACGTGTTCCGGCCGGACACCGCCGACAAAGTGCCGGTGATCATCAACGTCAGCGTCTATCAGAAGGACAAGCTGTGGGTGCCGCCGGAAGACCTCGGGGAGAAGGCCAATCCCTACATGAACTGGGAGACGGTGAACCCCGAATGGTGGTGCCCGCGCAACTATGCCTGCGTGCGCGTGGACTCCCGCGGCTCCGGCAGGTCGCCGGGAAAATCCGAGCCCAGCTCGTACCAGGAAGCGCTCGACACCTACGACGCAATCGAATGGATTGCGAAGCGCACGTGGTGCTCGGGCAGCGTGGGCATGCTCGGCATTTCGTATCACGCGAGCTCGCAATGGCGCGCGGCCAACCTGCAGCCGCCCGCGCTGAAGGCGATCATGCCGTGGGAGGGACGCGCCGACCAGTACCGCGACCAGGCCTATCACGGCGGCATCTTCATGATCGGCTTCGTCGGCAACTGGTGGCTCACGCACACCGCCCACCATCTGCTCGGACGGCCCCGCAGCTACAACCCCGACGCTTTCCACAACGACCTGATCTGGAACTACATGCGCAACGACCTCGATTCCGAGTTCTGGCGCCAGGGCAGCGCGCGCTGGGACCGGATCACGGTGCCGGTGTACAGCGTCGGCAACTGGGGCGGAAACTCCATGCACCTGCGCGGGAATACCGAGGCCTACATGCTCGCCGCCTCGAAGCACAAGAAGCTGCGCATTCACACTGGCACGCACTTCCATCCCTTTCATTCCGACGAAGGCCGGATGGACCAGCTGCGCTGGTTCGATCACTGGCTAAAGGGGATGGACACGGGGATCATGAACGAGCCCCCGGTCAAGCTCGAGATCCGCACCGGCGGCAGCCCCGAGCGCTACGCATTTCGTAGCGAGAACGAGTGGCCGCTCGCGCGCACGCAGTGGACGAAGCTCTATCTCAGGATAGACCGCGAGCAGGGCCAGCAGGAGACCGCCTCGGAAGGCGAGCTCACCAGCACGCCGCCTGCCACGGAGGGCAAGGTGAGCTATCCGGCGAGCGGCGTCACCAAGGCCGGCGTGGCGTCGGGCTCATCGCTTTCGACGACCCACGGCGGCGCCGGCCGGCTGGGGGTTTCGTTCGTGACGCAGCCCATGCCCGCGGACACCGAGGTGACCGGTCCGCTCGTGATGAACCTGTGGGTGTCGAGCACGTCGGAGGACATGGATATTTTCGTGACGCTCCGCAACATCGGGCCCGACGGCAAGGACGTGTGCGAAGTCGGCCAGCACGGGCAGCCGATGCCGTGCGTGACCAAGGGCTGGCTGCGCGCCTCGCATCGCAAGCTCGACCCGGCGCGCTCGCTGCCGTACCGGCCGTACCACCCGCAC
>CAZQJF010000528.1:0-3161 GCA_964593735.1 uncultured Streptomycetaceae bacterium
TCACCGGTGCCGCCGCTGCAGCCGGAGCGATCGGCGCGCTGGCGGCCGGCAGCGATAGCGCAGGCGATGGGGAGCGTGATGGCGGCGGTCCGGATTCCGCCGACGCCGGGTCCGGGTCGGAAACGCAAAGCTCGGAGTCGTCCGGCTCAGAGTCGCACACCACCACGTCCACCGCGTACTAGGAACGGGTGACGAAGTGACGCGGTGTTAGAATCGATCCCGGCCGATGCAGGCGCCAACGCTGCGGTCTTTTCTTCGGCGGCCTTCCTGAGGCGCGAGGTGGAGAAGTACGCAAAGATCTTGAAGACTTCGGGGGCGAAGCCCGATGCTTGAGATCGGTGATGAGTGGTGATGACTGGCAGCGTGATGCAAATACCCGTTCGCCCTGAGCGTAGTGTGTATGCGCGGAGTCGAAGGGTGAACAAGTTGTTGAATTGCGGCCATTCATGTTTCGACTCCGCTTCGCTACGCTCAACACGAACGGGCTCTTAACGGTTTTGTATCATCCTGCTCGATTCAGTCTCACAAGTACTTCCGTCAATGCCATGGACTTTCAATGACTGCCCCGTTCACCTTCGTTGACCCGCAAACGCTCGGTTTTGCACCCGCCCGCCTGCAGCGTATCGGTACGGCGCTGAACGCCGAAATCGCGGCCGGCACGCTGCCCGGCGCGGTTCTGGCTGTCGCGCGTCACGGCAAGATCGGTTATTTCGAGGCATACGGCCATCTCGACCCGGCCGCGCGCACGGCGATGGCCAGCGACGCGATCTTCAGCATCGCCTCGATGACGAAGCCGATCGTGACCGCGGGCGCCCTGATGCTCTACGAGGAGGGCCGGCTGATGGTGAACGAGCCGGTCGGAAAGTATCTGCCGCAGCTCGCGAAGATGCAGGTCGCGGCGCCGCGATGTGATGGTGATTCCGCCGAAACAACGGTCGCGCCGGTCCGCGCGATGACGATACAGGACTTGATGCGGCACACGGCAGGGTTGAGCTACGGCCGTGGCACAACCCCGCTGCACGGCCGCTATCCCTTTTCCTCCGATATCGCTTCGTCGAAATGGACCGGCCCCGAGTTCCTGGATGTCCTCGCCGGGCTCCCGCTGCACTATCAGCCCGGCGCGGCGTGGGAATACAGTTTCGGCCTCGACGTGTTGGGCCTGGCCATCGAGGCGGTGACCGGCATGCCGCTCTCCCGCTACCTCGAAGAGCGTCTCTTCGGCCCGCTCGGCATGCGGGACACGGCATTCAGCGTGCCGCCGGCGAAAGCCGCCCGCTACGCCAAAGCGTTGCCGAGGGACCCGGTGACGGGCGAACCGCAGACACTGCGCGACGGCACGAAGCCGCACAGGTTCGACTGCGGTGGCGGCTGCGTGGTGTCCACGGCTGCCGATTACGTAAGGTTCGCGCAGATGTTGTTGAACGGCGGCGAGCTCGACGGCGTGCGGATACTTTCGCGCAAGACGGTTCAGTTCATGACGGCGGACCATATCGGGCCGGACGTCGATGTTACGAACCTGAACGCGTATCCGAACTTGAATGGATACGGGTTCGGGCTGGGCGTGGCCGTGCGGCGCATCGCCGGCAGGGCGGGGATGATGAGCTCCCCCGGCGAATTCCACTGGGCCGGCTCTACCGGCACCTACTTCTGGGTCGATCCCGCGGAAGATCTCGTCGTCGTGTTCATGGCGCACGCGCCGGGGGCGATACGCTATTACCACCGGCAGTTGCTGCACGCGCTCGTGAACCAGGCACTGGCTTGATACTGCGTGACGGATACTGCGTGACCGGTGATACGTGACTGATACGGCGTGACTGGTACGACGCGCTGGGATTCCGCTCATCCTTCGTCCCTCATCCCTCATCCCTCATCCTTGAAGTCATGAACGCTCCCGAAAAATCCCCCGCGCATTTCACCTACTTCCCCGGCAACTACCGGTGGTCGGCGGAGATGCTCGCCATTCTCGGCACCGCGCCGTACGGCGGCGCGGACATCGGCGAAGTGGATCGGATAGGACGCCGGCTGCGCGAGTGCGTGGGGGATGACGAGGCGTGGTTTCACGCCTGGACGGAGGGTGGAGACCTCCTGCTCGGGCGTGCCAGGGCGGCCGAAGCGCGCGGCCACCGCCTGACGGCGGCGTCGAACTATCTGCGCGCGTGCGCCCAGTATCAGCACGCCGAGCATTTTCGCCATCCCAAGGACGATGCGGCGCTGGCGGTCTTTCAACGCTCGCTGGATTGCTTCCAACGCTTCATGGCGCTGACCGACCGGCCGCGGATCGAAATGGTCGACGTGCAGTACCGGCACGGCCTGCTCCCGGCCTATTTCATCCACGCGGAGAACACCCGGGCGGTCCGCGCGCCGTGCGTCGTGCGCTTCGGCGGCTTCGATACCCAGAAAGAGCTGCAGTACTTGCGCGGCGTCACCGATCTGACGCGTCGCGGCTATTCAGTGTTGCTCGTGGACGGTCCGGGGATGGGCGCCGCGATACGCTTCCGGGGCATTCCGCTGCACGGAGACTACGAGCTCGTGGGCAGCGCCTGCCTCGATTACCTCGAAACCCGCCCCGACGTCGATCCGGGCAGAGTCGGCATCGTCGCGTTGAGCCTGGGTGGTTACTACGCCCCGCGCTGTGCCGCGCTCGACCATCGCTACAAGGCGTGCGTCGCGTGGGGCCCGCAATGGGACGTCCACGCCATGTGGGTGCGGCGGCTGGAGGCGATAGGACAGGGCAGGGAGGTCGCGCTGCCGGTGCCGGTGGATCATGTGCGCTGGGTGTTCGGCGTGGACAGCTTCGAGCAGGCCCTCGAGAAGCTGAAGGAATTCCGCCTGGACGGCGTCGTGCAGAAAATGCAATGCCCGTTCCTGCTCACACACGGCACCGAAGACCGGCAGGTGAGCATGAGCGACGCGCAGAAACTCTTCGATGCCGTGGGCTCGTCGGACAAGACTTTCCGGGTGTTCACGCCCGAGGAGGGCGGCGCGCAGCACTGCCAGCGCGACTACCTCACGCTGGTGTGCGACGTGATGGCGGACTGGATCGAGGAGAAACTCTGATCGGAGGTCAGCGTCTCAGGTAGCGTCTCAGGTAGTGCGTCCCAGATAGCAATGGCACTACCTTAAGCCGATCCAGGGGAGACAGGATTAACAGGATGGACAGG
>CAZQJF010000529.1:0-3147 GCA_964593735.1 uncultured Streptomycetaceae bacterium
AGGTGGTGCCCGGCTATTACTCGGTGAAGGAAGCGGTGTTCCCGTTCATCAAGTTTCCGGGCGCCGACACCGTACTCGGTCCCGAGATGAAGTCCACGGGCGAGGTGATGGGCGTGGGCGCGACCTTTGCCGAGGCCTTCGTGAAATCCCAGCTGGCCGCGGGCGAATCGCTGCCCGACAGCGGGAAAGTATTCGTCAGCGTGCGTGACGCGGACAAGCCGAAGGTGGTCGAGATATCGCGCAAGCTCGTCGGCATGGGTTACACGCTCGTCGCCACGCGCGGCACGGCGGCCGCGCTTTCAGCGGCCGGGCTCGCGGTGCTGCCGATCAACAAGGTGCAGGAAGGGCGGCCGCACATCGTGGACATGGTCAAGAACGGAGAGATCTCGCTTATCATCAATACGGTGGAGGAGAAGCGCACCGCGGTGCGCGATTCGTACGCGATTCGTCGCGCCGCCCTGCAGGAACGGGTGGCGCTGTTCACCACGCTCGACGGTGCGCGCGCCGCGTGTACCGGCATGGAGCACACGAAGGAGCTGCAGCCGTACGCCATACAGCAACTGCATGAGAGCCTGCTGGCCGAGACGGTAAGCTGAGAGATATGAACAAGGTTCCCTTGACCACCACCGGCGCGGAAAAAATGCGCGCCGAGCTCCACGAGCTGAAGACCGTGCAGCGGCCGACGATCGTGACGGCGATCGCCGAAGCCCGCAGTCACGGGGACATTTCAGAGAACGCGGAATATCACGCCGCCAAGGAGCGCCAAAGCTTCATCGAAGGCCGGATCGTCGAGCTGGAGAGCAAGCTGGGGAACGCGCAGATCATCAATCCCGCGGAGGTGGATGCCGACGGCCGCTGCGTGTTCGGCGCCACGGTGGAGCTGGAGGAACGGTCGAGCGGTGAAGCGGTGACCTACCAGATTGTCGGGGATGACGAAGCGGACATCAAGCAGGGCAAGATCTCGATCAGCTCGCCGATCGCGCGCGCCTTGATCGGAAAATCCTCCGGCGACGTGGCTGAGGTGAGAGCGCCGGGCGGCGTGCGCGAGTACGAGATACTCGACGTCAAATATATATAGGGAAGCTCTGAAAAAGGGGCCCTCATGTTCGCTGAGGCCCCTTTGAAATCCCCAATCTCAGCTGAAAAACCTTCTCGACACGTGGCGCCGAGCAGGTTTTTCAGAGGTTACATAGCGGATGTCATTCCCGCGGCGCCGGGAATCTGGACGGTCTCGATCTGGCGCGTTTGGGTTTTCCAGACTGCCGCCGCCGGCCCGGGGAATCCCGGGATCGGTCCCCTGGCGCTGTTCTGTCGCGTCCGGCCGCAGCCCGTCCCGGGCGCCACTTCGCCCTTTTCCCGGACCGGGGCGCGGGCGGAACTTCAGCCGGTTCGGGCCGCTGCCGGAAAATTACGAGGATCTTGCCGATCAGCTGGACCGGACTGGCATCGACGGCATCGCAGATCCGATCGAAAGCGCTTGCGCGGGCTTCCCGGTCGTCAACCAGCATGCGCATCTTGATCAATTCGTGGCTCTTGAGCGCGAGGTCGATCTCCTTCAGGATCCCGGGCGTCACCCCGGCGTTTCCGATCATCACGATCGGATGGAGGCTGTGGGCTCGCGCTCGCAGCGCGCGGCGCTCGGCCGGAGTGAGCGTCTTCATTTGAATGAATGCTTAATGTTGAATGTGTTGAATGGTGCGCAACGAGTTCGGCTGTCCGCCAATTTAACACTTAACATTGAACAGTGAGCACGGAACATGGAACACTGCAGCTCATGGGCAAAGTGCGCGGCAGAGACTGGATGCAGGAGCACGTAACCGACCGTTACGTGAAGCGTGCCCGCGCCGAGGGCATGCGCTCGCGCGCCGCATACAAGCTCGCGCAAATCGCCGACCGCGACCGGTTGCTTCTGCCAGGTATGGTGGTTGTCGACCTGGGCGCCGCTCCCGGCGGCTGGTCGCAGGTTGCCGTTGAACGCGTCGGCGAGCGGGGGCGGGTGGTCGCACTCGATGTGCTCGACATGGCGCCGCTGCACCGCGTCATCTTCATCCGCGGCGATTTTCGCGACGTATCCGTACTGGAGGAACTCGAGCGGGCTGTGGGGTCGAAGGTTGACCTTGTGCTTTCGGATATGGCCCCCAACCTTAGTGGTATCGCGACTGTCGATCAGGCGCGCGCTCTGGAGCTGGCCGAGCTGGCGCGAGATTTTGCGCTGAAGCACCTGAAACCACAAGGAAATCTGGTGGTCAAAACGTTCCAGGGCGCAGGTTACGAGGGATTGCTCAGGGCTCTGCGCAGTCGCTTCCGGACCGTCGTCACGCGTAAACCGGAAGCCTCGCGCAGCCGTTCCAGTGAAGTCTACGTGCTGGCGCAAGGATTCAAAGCCTCATGAGCGCTGCCGGCGACCGGGTTTCTTGCTGCAGCGCGGGTGAAAGAAGTCTAGAATTGAGTCACTTAGAGTTGGTAGTGGCAGTGCGTGGGCACCGCTTCCCCATTGGGGTCCCTGAGCAGGGGGTTCGTGGCGGGCGGTCTGCAACAACGTCTGCAACATTCTATGGATTGAACAAGGAGCATCGTTGAACAATCTGATCAAGAACGTGGCAATCTGGCTGGTGATCGCGCTGGTGTTGATGACCGTTTTCAACCAGTTCAGCACTCGGCAGGCCGGCCAGAAGCCGATGGAGTACTCCCAGTTCATCGAGGAAGTGAAGCAGGGCAACGTCGCGAAGGTCACCATAGAAGGGCGGGTCCTGAAAGGGGTCAAGCGCAGCGGCGAGCGCTTCACCACCTACTCGCCCTCGGATCCCTGGCTGGTTTCGGACCTCCTCAAGAACGGCGTGATCATTGAGGCCAAGCCCGAAGAAGAGCCGTCGCTGCTCATGAACATCTTCGTGTCTTGGTTCCCGATGCTGCTGCTCATCGGCGTGTGGATATTTTTCATGCGCCAGATGCAAGGCGGCGGACGGGGCGGCGCGTTTTCGTTCGGCAAGAGCCGCGCTCGCATGCTCGACGAATCGAACAACACCGTCACGTTCGCCGACGTAGCCGGGTGCGAGGAAGCGAAGGAGGAGGTCGCCGAGCTGGTCGAGTTTCTGCGCGATCCTTCCAAGTTCCAGAAGCTGGGCGGGCGCATCCCGCGCGGCGTGC
>CAZQJF010000530.1:0-3127 GCA_964593735.1 uncultured Streptomycetaceae bacterium
ATGTCCACGGCCATGCTTGTGGAGGTTCGCGAGCGCCAGGCCACAGCCGTTTCAGACGCGAAGCGGCTGTCAGGTCAACTCCATACTCACCGCAGAATGCATCACAAGGCGTCCGACGCGTTGAAGCAAGCCAAAGAGAAAGCCGAGCGAGAGCGGTGTCGAGTCGCCGATCGTCAGATCGTAGAACTCAGCGCGGCGGTGCTCGATGCGGTCATAGTGGCATTTAACCAAGCATCGACCATCGCCGGATTTCGCGATCGCGTTTCGCGATGGCTCGATGTCGATCGCTATAACACGTCCGACGCCGCGCGAGCACTATACGTATCATTGACGATACTGCTACGCAGCGCATTCGAAGCCCACTGGGGATTCCGGGGCAAGGCGAAAAGGATTCCGGGGTGAACGTGAAAACGATTCCGGGGTGAAGACGAACAGGATTCCGGGCTGAAGGCGAACAGTGATTCCGACGGGAAGGCGAACGGTTTTCGCCCGAGCCCGGAATGGCTTTCGCGTTGCCCGGAATGTTTTGACAAACACAACGGCGCTGGACATCATAACCGGCACAATGACCCTTCCAAGGGAGGATCAGAGTGCCGGCCAGGAGACTGTCCATGCGGAAACTACGGGAGGTCCTACGCCTCCGATTCGAACTCAAACTGGGCTACCAGCAGATCGGGCGGAGCTGCGCGATCGGGGTCAGCACGGTTCACAAGTACCTGAAGCGCGCCGAGGCTGCGGGCATCACCTGGCCGCTGCCCGAGGATTGGGATGAAGCGCGGGTAGAAACGCTAGTGTTCCCGCGCCGGGAACCCAACATTGCGCAGCATAACCCAGCGCGCACGCCACCCGACTTCACCGCGATCCACGAGCAGTTGCGCGGCAGCAAGTACGTGACCCTGCAACTGCTGTGGGAGGAATACCGGCAAGCCAGCCCGGAGGGCTATCGCTACTCGCGCTTCTGCGAGTTGTACCAGCGCTGGCGGTCGAAGCTCGACGTGGTGCTGCGGCAGGAACACAAAGCCGGTGAGAAGATGTTCGTGGATTGGGCTGGCGCGACCATTCCGGTGTATGACCGGCACACCGGCCTCGCCTGGCAAGCGCCGTTGTTCGTGGCCGCGCTGGGAGCCAGCTCCTACACCTGGGCCGAGGCGACGCGCGACCAGCAGATGGAAGCATGGCTGCGCGGCCACGTCCACGCTTTGGAACACTTTCACGGCATCCCGGCGCTGGTTGTGCCCGACAACACCAAGACCGGCGTGACCAAGGCGCACCGTTACGACCCGGATCTGAATCCGACCTATTACAACTTCGCGCTGCACTGCGGTTTTGGCATCGTGCCTGCGCGGCCGTACAAGCCGAGAGACAAGGCCAAGGTCGAAAATGCCGTGCAGGTGGCCCAGCGCTGGATCGTGGCGGCGCTGCGTCATCGCAAGTTCTTCGCGCTCGAAGAACTGAATGAAGCCATCCGCGCACTGCTCGGCAAGCTCAATCACAGGCCCTTCCGCAAGAAAGACGGCACGCGCGCGAGCGTGTGGGAAGCCGTAGACAAACCCGCGCTGAAGCCGCTGCCCATCGAACCGTTCGACCTGAGCGAGTGGTCGCGGGCCCGCGTGAACATCGATTATCACGTCACCTTCGACGCGAACCTTTACAGCGTGCCCTACAACCTTGTGCATGAGATGGTGGAGATCCGCTCGACACCCACCACGGTCGAGATCCTGCACAAAGGCGCGCGCGTGGCCTCGCACCTGCGCAGCCGCGGACGCGGACAGGCAGTCACCAACGAAGAACATCGCCCCAAGAGTCACCGCGCGCATCTGGAATGGACGCCTTCGCGCATGGTGCACTGGGCTCAAACCATCGGTCCTCATACCGCGCGTCTGTTCGAGCGCATCATGAACGACAAGCCGCATCCCGAGATGGGCTATCGCGGCTGTCTGGGCATCATACGTCTGACTGAGAAGTACTCCGCGCAACGCGTGGAGGCGGCCTCGGAGCGTGCGTTGCTCACCGGCGCGTGCCGCTACAAAAGCGTCGAATCGATTCTGCGAAACTCGCTGGACCAGGCGCCGCTGCCACCGTCGTTACCGCAGCAGTCATCCACTCCGCCACCGCACGACAACATCCGTGGATCGGAATACTTCGAATAGGAGAACCACATGCTACAAGAACCGATGATGGAAAAACTGATGGCCATGCGTCTGGTCGGCATGGTGGATGCTCTCAAGGCGCAGGAACAAGATCCGGCTTCGCGCGAACTGAGCTTTCTGGAACGGCTCGGGATGCTGGTCGATCAACACTGGACCTGGCGCGAGAATCAAGCCCTCGCCCGGCGGCTGCACGCCGCCAAGCTGAAAGGCGCTTGCGTCGAGGAGATCGACTACCGTGCTTCCCGCGGACTGGACAAAAGCGTGATCCGCGCCCTGGCGCAGAAGTCGGCATGGGTGACGAATCACGAAAACATCTTCGTGCTTGGACCTACAGGCGTCGGCAAAAGCTTCGTCGCTTGCGCACTGGCGCAGAAGGCTTGCCGCGATGGTTGTTCGGCGCTTTACACGCGCGCCGCAGCGCTGTTCCGCGATCTAGCCATTGCGCGCGTCGATGGCAGTCTGCGCAGCTTGCTAGCGAGGCTCAGTCGGATCGAAGTGCTGGTGATCGACGACTGGGCCATGGCTCCGATGAGCGAAGCCGAGCGCCGCGACTTCTGGGAGATCTGCGAGGATCGCTATCAGACCCGCTCGACGATCCTCACTTCCCAACTGCCGGTGGCGCGCTGGCACGAACAGATCGGCGATCCAACGGCCGCCGATGGCATCCTCGACCGGTTGGTCCACAACGCTCATCGTATCGAGATGCGCGGCGATTCCATGCGCAAGAAACGCGGTCCGCAGCCGTCGAGCTAACGCTCGCCGGGACTTCTGTGGGCTGAGCGGAGAAAAGGGCTGCCGCCCCTTTCCCCGCACCCCTTTCTCCGCTAGCGGAGCGTTCCTCCGCTTCGCTCCGGATGGTTTTCCTTGACGAAGCCGAACACTTCCTGCACAATCGAAATGCCAGCGTCGCTACGCTCCGAGCACTGTTCGCCTTCGGCCCGGAATGCCGTTCGCGTTCCCTTCGGAATCAGTGTTCG
>CAZQJF010000531.1:0-3126 GCA_964593735.1 uncultured Streptomycetaceae bacterium
AGCTCAAGTACTGCTTCGGCAGCCACGTCACCACGGATGCCGGCGGCTCGGCCTCCAGCACCGCGATCCGCGCGCTGATCAAGCAGCTGGTGAGCGCCGAAAACGCGCGCAAACCGCTCTCCGACGGCCAGCTCTCCGAAATCCTGTCCCAGCAGGGCATCGTCGTCGCGCGCCGGACCGTGGCCAAGTACCGCGAATCCATGCAGATACTGCCGGTCAATATGAGAAAATCGATTTGAGTTTCAACCGAAGAGGCGATGGATGAATCTGCATTTGACCGGGCATCACGTTGAGATCACGCCGTCGATCCGCGACTACGTTTCGAGCAAGCTCCAGCGCATCACGCACCATTTCGATCACGTCATCGACGTCAACGTGATACTCACGGTGGAGAAACTGGCCCAGAAGGTGGAGGCGAGCGTGCACCTCCGCGGCAAGGACATCCATTGCGAGAGCACGGACCAGGACATGTATGCGGCGATCGACCGCCTGATCGACAAGCTCGATCGAACCATCATCAAGCACAAGGAAAAATCTCTCGACCACCGCCATGGCGGCGCCTCGCTCAAGCACAGTGCTGAGGAATGAGCTGAAGAATGAGCTGAAGAATGAGCTGAAGAATGAGCACGCCTTTGCGACAATGTGACCGCCTGACATGAATCTGATCTCCAAACTGCTGCCGCTTTCGAACGTCATCCTGGAGCTCGACGTGAGCAGCAAGAAGCGCGTTTTCGAGCAGGTCGGACTGCTCTTCGAGAACCATCACCACATCGCGCGCAGCCAGGTGTTCGACAGTCTCTTCGCCCGCGAGAAGCTGGGCTCGACCGGCCTCGGACAGGGCATCGCCATTCCCCATGGCCGGATCAAGGGGCTGAAGGAGGCCGTCGGCGCCCTCGTCAGGATGAAGCAGCCGATACCGTTCGACGCGCCCGACGGCCAGCCGGTGAATTTGATCTTCGTGCTTCTGGTGCCGGATCGCGCCACCGACCTGCATTTGCAGATCCTCTCGGAGCTCGCGCAGATGTTCAGCGACAAGCCGTTCCGGGAACGATTGCTCGCGGGTGCGAGCCCGTCCGCGGTGATCCAGCTCATCAGCGAGTGGCAGCCGCATGCCGCAAGTCAGCATAGCCCGGTTGTTTGAGGACAACCGGGAGAAGCTCCGGCTGGAATGGGTCGCCGGCCGCGATGGCGCGGAGAAGGAACTCAACAGCGAGCTGACGAAAGACTCGTCCAAGGGCCTGATCGGGCACCTCAACTTCATACACCCCAACCTGATCCAGGTGGTGGGCGCTTCGGAGGCCGTCTACCTGCGCAGCCTCGATGCCGCAAGCTGCCTTTCGGTGCTCGCGCAGGTTGCCACCAAGGAACTGGCGTGCTTCATCATAGCCGGCGTGGACGAGACGCCGGAGCCGCTCGCCGCCGTCGCCGAATCCACGCATACCGCGCTCATCCGGTCACCGCTGTCGAGCGTCGAGTTGATGTGGATGCTGCGTCCCTACCTGGCCCGCGCGCTCGCCGAGAGCACCACCGCGCATGGGGTCTTTCTCGACGTGCTCGGCATGGGCGTGCTGATCACCGGGGACTCCAGCGTCGGCAAGAGCGAGCTTGCGCTCGAGCTGGTGAGCCGCGGCAGCGGCCTCATCGCGGACGACGTCGTCGAGCTCTACCGCATCGGGCCGGAAACCGTCGAAGGGCGCTGCCCCCAGCTGCTCAAGGATTTCCTGGAGGTGCGAGGGCTGGGGGTGCTCAATATCCGCACCATCTTCGGCGAGGCGGCGTTGCGCCAGCGCAAGAACCTGAAGCTGATCGTGCACCTGGAGCGGCCGGCGGGCGCGGAATCGCAACGGCTGGAGCGGCTGCCGCTCAACGCCGGAACCGAACAGGTCGTGGGAGTCGAGATTCGCAAGGTAACGATCCCGGTCGCAGCGGGCCGCAATCTCGCCGTGCTCACCGAGGCCGCCGTGCGCAATTACGTGCTGCAGCTGCGCGGTATGGACAGTACCCGGGAGTTCATCGCGCGCCAGGCGGCGCAGCTCGAAAAGCGTGAACCGTGAGCGGTGACTCGTGATCCGGAAAACCCCATCGCCGGCTTCGTTCGGATTACGGATCACGGATCACGCCTTTTCCTCTGAGGAACGACGGACGATTCCCGGCTACCGATGCAGTTAGTGCTGATTACAGGCCTCTCGGGATCGGGCAAGAGCGTCGCTCTGAACGTGCTCGAGGACGGCGGCTACTACTATGTCGATGGCCTGCCCGTCAAACTGCTGCCGCAGCTCGTCGATCACCTCGCCGAAACCGGTCACCCGCGGGCCGCGGTGGCCATCGAAGAGCGCAGCCGCGAGCCCATTTCCGAGCTGCCGCGCCAGCTCGCCGAGTTCAGGCGCCGCGGCATCGACCTGCGGGTGCTGTTCCTGGAGGCGAAGACCGACACGCTCATCAAGCGCTTCTCGGAAACGCGGCGGCGCCATCCGCTCGCCGACGGAAAGCTCACGCTCCCCGAGTGCATACAGCGGGAGCGGGAACTTCTGTCCGGCCTTGCGGAAATCTCGCATCGCGTGGATACCAGCGAACTGAGCGCCAACACGCTGCGCAACTGGATGAAGGAGTTTGTCGAACTGCCGCCCACGGGTCTCATGCTGCTGTTCGAGTCGTTCGGCTACAAGGACGGCATCCCGCTCGACGCGGACCTGGTGTTCGACGTGCGCTGCCTGCCCAACCCGCACTACGACGCTGTCCTGAGGCCTCTCACCGGGCTCGACCAGCCGGTAGTCGACTTTCTGAAGGCTGAGGCCGATTGCGGGAAAATGCTCGAAGACATCCGGCGCTTCGTCGCCGAATGGCTGCCGAGCTTCGAGCACGACAGCCGCAATTATCTTACGGTGGCCATCGGCTGCACGGGGGGGCGGCACCGGTCGGTGTATTTCGCGGAAGTGCTGGCAGCTCATTTCCGCGGCCAGGGCCAGGTGCTGGTGCGGCATCGGGGGCTGTTTGACAGGCGTGAAGTGTGACCGGCCCCGCCCGCCGATCACGCATGATCGGTCACCGCCGGAGTATCGTTTTCCGCCTGTCTAGGAGTGTGTCGGACTTGGTCCCGACACACTCCTTACACAAAACCGCCCGCAG
>CAZQJF010000532.1:0-3125 GCA_964593735.1 uncultured Streptomycetaceae bacterium
TTGGGGCGCGGCGCACGATTCTGATCATAGTCCGGCGCGACCGGCAAACAGCGACCCTCACCCTCAATCTTCAAATAGGAGTAAGAAAATGACTGCATCAAAGGTCCTCGTCTCGGCCGTGGCCGCAGCGGTTCTTTCGATCGGTGTTGCCTACGCGCAATCCCCGTCCACGTCCCCGTCTCAAACACGCTCTCCATCCCCGTCCGGCGTCCCTAACGACCCTGGCCTGCCCGGCAACCCCGTCGGCGCCACCGGCAGCGTGCAGACGCAGAGCCAGGCGACGCCGCCGGCCGGTCAGCCCGATGGCATGCGGGCCCCGCGGCAGAGCAACAGACCGACCGACGGCTCGGCCGGCACCATGAGCGACCGTTCGACCGGCGCCATGGGCGCCGCCCCGAGCGGCAGCAACATGGGCGATACCCGTAACGTGTCCGGCGAGCGTGCGGCCCGAGCCGACCGCAACTAGAATCGAGTCACACGGTGAAGGCCCGCCGGCGTGGGGTTCACCCCCTGCCGGCGGTTTCGCGCGTCATCTTCGAAAAGATTTCGCGGCGTACACCATGCTGTCGTACACTTTGATGTCGCACACCATGATGTCGCATACCGCGACCCAACCGTCATGACGACGATGCACCTTCGAGCGTCGGTTGTCGCCCGCACCCGCATGGTGGCGGTTGGCTGGCGCGGCCTGCTCGCGGTTGCGGCAGCGCTGGCGATCGTGAGCCCGCGAGCCATCGGCGCTGAGCTGTCGGACGAACTCTCCGGGCCCTCTGCGGCCGCCATTTCCATTCCTGAATCGACCGGTATGGCGGCGTCCGGCGCCCGTTTCGCCGATTTCGGCATGGAGACGGCTTCCCCCGAAGCACGTCACGTCGCCGACTGGGTAGCCGATTCGCGCGATGCCGCAGGCTCGGACTTCATCATCGTCGACAAGAAACACGCCAGGATGTACGTGTTCGGGGCCGACGCGCGCCTTCGCGGGTCCACCCCCGTGCTGCTTGGGGCGGCCCGGGGCGACGATTCGGTTCCGGGCATCGGCTCGCGGCCGATCGCGGAGGTGCAGACGGTGGAACGGACGACCCCCGCCGGACGCTTCGTCGCCGAACGCGGCCGCAACCTGCTCGGCGAGGACATAATCTGGGTGGACTATGACGCCGCCGTCTCGATGCACCGGGTGCGCGCCACGAATCCGAGGGAGCGCCGGCTGGAGCGGCTCGCGACACCGACGCCCGAAGATAACCGCATTTCCTACGGCTGCATCAACGTGCCCAAGGCCTTCTACGAAGCACGGATCCGTCCCATCTTTGCGACTCGCCGCGCCGTGGTCTACGTGCTGCCCGAGATCAAGCCCGTGCGGCAGGTCTTCGGCTCCTACGACGTCGCCGCGGCGCGCGGCCCGGACGGTCTCGTCTCCCATCCCCACTCTGTTCGCCAACGAACAGAGTAGGCCCCGGGAAAGCGCGACAATTCCCTGGAGGTCAATCGACCTGCGAGGATCAGGCATGACGACCATCATCACCGGCAACTTCCAGCAACAGGCCCAGGCGCAGCGCGCATTGTCCGATCTGACGGGCGCAGGGTTTGCGGCCGACCAGACGACGACGTTTTTTGTGAATCCGCCGGGTCAGCACGATCTCTTCCCCATCGGCGGCGACGAAGACGAGTCCCCGGGCACGAAAGATGCCGCGGGCGGATCGGCTTCCGGCGCCGCAGTCGGCGGGGCTATCGGCGTCGCGGTGGGGCTTGCCACGTTGCCGGTGCTCGGCCCGGGCGCGGCTATCGCCGCGGCGGGCGTGGGCGCCTACGCCGGCTCGCTCTACGGCGCACTGGGTAACACCGACGACAAGAAGAATCCTGAAACGCAGGCGGCCCGCGAAGAACTTCGGCGCAGCGAGCCGCCCCGCAAATCGGGAATGCTGGTCGCGGTCTCCGCGCCCGTATCCGCGCAGCAGGACACTGCAATCCGCATTTTGCGCGCGCACGGCGCCACCGACATCGAGCGTCCCGAGGGCACTATCGTTGCGGGGGAGTGGACCGACTTCAACGCGTTGATGCCACTCAAGCTGGTGGCAGGTTAATTTTTCACCCACCCCGAGGGGGACATCATCGCGGCGGCCTCTACCGGCGAAGCGAGGATGAGGCATGAAGACCCTGCAAGTTGATGTCGCGGTAATCGGTGCCGGCACGGCCGGCCTTGCCGCATACCACGCAGCCAAAGCCGCAGGAGCGAGCGCCGTGATCATCGAAGGCGGCGACTACGGCACCACCTGCGCGCGCGTGGGCTGCATGCCGAGCAAGCTCCTGATTGCCGCCGCCGAGGCCGCTCATGCCGTCAGGAAGGCACCGGCATTTGGCATCCACGTCGATGGCGTTGTCCGCATCGACGGTCGCGAGGTCATGGATCGCGTCAGGCGCGAGCGCGACCGCTTTGTCGGCTTGGTGCTGCGCGACGTGCAGGACATTCCCGACGCGGACCGCATTCGCGGCCATGCACGTTTCGTGAACAACCATACGATAGCGGTCGCTGACCATACGCGCGTCACGGCAAAAGGCGTAGTCATCGCAACCGGCTCGCGCGCCGCATCCCTCGATTCGTTCACGGCCCTGGGCGACCGCCTGATCGTCAGCGACGACGTCTTCAACTGGCACGATCTTCCCGAAGCCGTGGCCGTGATCGGCCCCGGAATCATCGGCCTGGAGCTGGGCCAGGCGCTGCATCGCCTGGGCGTTCGTGTTGCGGTGCTCGGACGCGGCGGCCGTGTAGGCCCGATCAGCGACCCGGAGATCCTGACTTACGCGATCGCGGCCTTCAACGAGGAATTCACGCTGGAGCCCGACGCGCACATTGCCGCCATGCAGCGTGACGGCGAGCGCGTCACTATTCGACGCACCCGATCAATCGGGCCCGATGGTTCCGAAGCGGGATCGCGGGAGACAGAGTGTTTCGACTATGTCCTCGCTGCCACCGGCCGCACGCCCAATGTGACGGATATGGGCCTCGACCAGACCACGCTCGAGCTCGACGCCAAAGGCGTGCCGTCATTCGATCCACTGACCACTCGGACCGTGGGCGCAGACGGGGCAAGCCCGATTTTCATCGCGGGCGATGCCAGCAACTTCATCCC
>CAZQJF010000533.1:0-3124 GCA_964593735.1 uncultured Streptomycetaceae bacterium
GGCTAGGCCAATGGCAAGCGGCCGCGGGTTCCGGGCGCTGACGCTGCTGGATGGCTTCACGCGCGAGTACCTGGCTATCGAGGTGGATAGCTGTTTGTCCAGCCGCCGTGCGGATTCCGGGCGAAGGCGAACAGGATTCCGGGGTGATCGTGAAAAGCGTTCCGGGGTGAAGACGAACGGGATTCCGGGCTGAAGGCGAACAGCGATTCCGGCGGGAAGGCGAATGGTTTTCGCCCGCGCCCCGGAATGGCTTTCACGATGCCCGGAATGTTTTCCATAGGCACAGCGACGCTGGACATCACACCGGCACAATGAACCCTCCAAGGGAGGATCAGAGTGCCGGCCAGGAGACTGTCCATGCGGAAACTACGGGAGGTTCTACGCCTCCGATTCGAACTCAAACTGGGCTACCAGCAGATCGGGCGAAGCTGCTCGATCGGGGTCAGCACCGTTCACAAGTACCTGAAGCGCGCCGAGGCGGCGGGCGTCACCTGGCCGCTGCCGGAGGATTGGGATGAAGCACGGGTAGAAGCCGCGCTGTTCCCGCGCCGGGAACCAAGCATCGCGGAGAAGAACCCGGCGCGTACGCCACCCGACTTCGCCTCGATCCACGAGCAGTTGCGCGGCAGCAAGTACGTGACGCTGCAACTGCTGTGGGAGGAATACCGGCAGGGGAACCCAGAGGGCTACCGCTACTCGCGCTTCTGCGAGCTGTACCAGCGTTGGCGCTCGAAACTCGACGTAGTGCTGCGGCAGGAGCACAAAGCCGGCGAGAAGATGTTTGTGGATTGGGCCGGCGCGACCATTCCGGTGTACGACCGGCGCACCGGCCTGCCCTGGAAGGCTCCGCTGTTCGTGGCCGCGCTCGGCGCCAGCAGCTACACCTGGGCCGAGGCCACGCGCGATCAGCAGATGGAAGCGTGGCTGCGCGGGCACGTGCATGCGTTTGAGCACTGCGGTGGCATACCCGCGCTCGTGGTTCCCGACAACACCAAGACCGGTGTCACCAGAGCGCATCGCTACGACCCGGATCTGAATCCGACTTACTACAACTTCGCGCTGCACTGCGGCTTTGGGATCGTGCCCGCTCGGCCGTACAAGCCGAGAGACAAAGCCAAAGTCGAAAACGCCGTGCAACTCGCCCAGCGCTGGATCGTGGCGTCGCTGCGCCATCATAAGTTCTTTTCGCTGGAAGAACTCAACGCCGCCATCCGCGAGCTGCTCGCCAAGCTGAATCACCGGCCCTTCCGCAAGCGCGAGGGGAGCCGGGCCACGGTGTTTCAGGCTTTGGACCGGCCGGCGTTGAAGCCCCTGCCCGCCGAGCCGTTCGACCTGAGCGAGTGGTCGCGCGCCCGCGTCAACATCGACTACCACGTCAGCTTCGACGCGAACCTCTACAGCGTGCCCTACAACCTGGTGCACGAGCTGGTCGAGATCCGCTCGACGCCCACCACGGTCGAGATCCTGCACAAAGGTGCGCGCGTGGCTTCCCACCCGCGCCATCGCGGCCGCGGACAAGCCGTCACCAACGACGAGCATCGCCCCAAGAGCCACCGCGCGCATCTGGAATGGACACCTTCGCGCATGGTGCATTGGGCCCAAACGATTGGTCCGCACACAGCGCGGCTGTTTGAGCGGATCATGAGCGACAAGCCGCATCCCGAGATGGGCTATCGCGGCTGCCTCGGCATCATCCGGCTGGCTGGGAAGTATTCCGCGCAACGCGTGGAAGCGGCGGCGGAACGCGCCTTGCTTAGCGGCGCCTGCCGCTACAAGAGCGTCGAATCGATCTTGAAGAACTCGCTGGACCAGGCGCCCCTGGCGCCGTCGTTGCCTCCGCCATCCTCCACGCCACCCCACGACAACATTCGCGGATCGGAATACTTCGAATAGGAGAACCCCCATGCTGCAAGAACCGATGATGGAAAAACTGACGGCCATGCGGCTGCTGGGCATGGCAGATGCCTTGAAGGCGCAGGAGCAAGATCCGGCGTCGCGCGAGCTGAGCTTCCTGGAAAGGCTCGCGATGCTGGTCGATCAACAGTGGACCTGGCGCGAGAATCAAGCACTAGCGCGGCGATTGCATGCCGCCAAGCTGAAAGGCGCGTGCGTCGAGGAGATCGACTACCGTGCTTCGCGCGGGCTGGACAAAAGCGTGATCCGTGCGCTGGCGCAGAAGTCGGCCTGGGTGGCGAATCACGAGAACATTTTTGTGCTCGGGCCCACGGGGGTGGGCAAGAGCTTTGTGGCTTGCGCCTTGGGGCAGAAAGCTTGCCGCGACGGCTATTCGGCGCTCTACACCCGCGCCGCGGCGCTGTCCCGCGATCTGGCCATCGCACGCGCCGATGGCAGTTTGCGCCATCTGCTCGCCAGACTCAGCCGCATCGACGTGCTGGTCATCGACGACTGGGCCATGGCTCCGCTCTCCGAAACCGAGAGGCGCGACTTCTGGGAGATCTGCGAGGATCGTTATCAGACCCGCTCGACCATCCTGACTTCGCAACTGCCTGTCGCCCGCTGGCACGAGCAGATCGGCGATCCCACCGCCGCCGATAGCATCCTCGACCGCTTGGTCCACAATGCCCATCGCATCGACATGCGTGGCGACTCCATGCGCAAGAAGCGGGGGACTCAGCCGTCGAGCTGACGCTCGCCGGGGTTTCTGTGCGTTGAGGCGGGGACAAGGGCTGCACCCCTTTCCCCGCACCCCTTTCTCCGCTAGCGGTAGCCTTCCTCCGCTGCGCTCCGGACAAGTTTCCCTTGACGAAGACGAACAGTTCCCGCACAATCGAAATGCCAGCGTCGCTACGCTCCGAGTACTGTTCGCCTTCGGCCCGGAATGCCGTTCGCGTTCCCTTCGGAATCAGCGTTCGCCTTCGCCGGAATCCCCACGACTCCGGTCGGGGTCTTAGGCCGGTCGTTTACGGCCGGTTGGGAACGCTCTTGAAAAGTTTGCTCAGGCCGCTTAAGCGGCCTTTCCCGAAGCGGGTGCGACGAGTCGAAACCTGAGATCGGAAAGCCCGCTTAAGCGGGCTGAGGGGAGAGGACGAGCGCTGTGTACCGGTCGTAAACGACCGGCCTAAAACCCGGCTGCGCCGGGCAAGCCCCGTGAACGGGGCTTCGG
>CAZQJF010000534.1:0-1709 GCA_964593735.1 uncultured Streptomycetaceae bacterium
ACCGTCGCGGTCGATACAGAGGGCAACGCGGTCCACGAATCCGGCCCGCGCGAGTGGCGCACGAAGATCGACAAGATCCCGGTAGCAGTCAAATGAGGGTCAAATGAGCGATGGGCGCAGCGCTTCCGCGCTGCGCCAGCCACACTTGCGGTGCTGAGCGCGACAGGGAGGTTCTAAACAACCAGGAAGTCGTCATTCCCGCGCAGGCGGGAAGCCAGGCGATCTCAGTTCGTAACTGGATCCCCGCGCTTTCGCGAGGATGACTTGTCAGAGGTCCCCTAGGCCCGAGGCGCCCTGCGCTGGAGCGCAAGCCCCAGCAAGCCGAGTCCCAGTAGCGCGGCGGAGCCCGGTGCGGGGACTACCGCCGCCGAGAGCTGCGAGAAGCGCTGTTCGAAGCCCGTGAGGAACGCGCCGTCATTGGTCCCCGGTCCGTTGATGAAGATACGCGTGAGGACTCGTATCGAGGCCTCCGGCGAAAAATTCGCCAGGTCATCCGGGTCGACCGGATCATCGTTGTTCACGATAGTCACGGATTTCTGACCGAGCTGTGGCGGCGGCGCCCCCAGGACCTCCAATATCGTCTCGGTAATGCTGATGCTCGCCCCCGGTCCCGCATCGAAGACCCAACTCGTGGCCAGCAGGCTGTTGTCCTTGATCAACGCCAGCCCGCTCAACGTCGAGACCCTGAACGAGAAATCGAGGTTGACCGTGGCCGGTCCGTCGTGGCCGAATGGCGTCCCCAGCGCTCCCACTTCGGCGGCGTAGCGCAGCCCGGGATTCAGGGGATCGTTGTCCAGTGGGTGCACGATTATCAGGTCCAACTGCTCCTGGCTGAGCTCGCCTTGCACGCCATCCGTCAGGGTGGCGTTTGTGATCAACTGAAAGTCAAAGAAGCGCTTGTCGTTGACCGGGGGGAGCGGCTCGCCCTGAAAGAGCTCCAATAGCGGTGTGGCATACGCGGCGCCCGATACCAGCCAGGCAAGCGACGCGATCGCTGCGAGAATGAGTTTCCGGAACATGGCATCCCCCATGAGCTATGCGAAGATCATCGCCGCGCTGATCCGCGGCCCCCAGTTATCAACCGTTCGAGTGCGGCAATTATTATCGGTTGTTAAGCTGTGATCTTCCGCACGGGATAAAGTTCGGTATGCAGCCGTACATTCAGCGCGGCGAAACCCGGGGTGGCCACGGCCAATTCGAAGTCAAAGGCTCTACGGTGTGCTTAGCCGTGAAAAAACAAGGATTTGAAGACTCTGCGGGACGTGGAGGGAGGTGTAAAGTGTTTCGACACCCGATGATCAGCGGCTGAACCTCACGCGGCACTTGATACCGGACGGAATCTTGCCGCCGGGATTAGGGAGCTAGAAGTGGCTCTGCAACGCCCGGGCGCCCGCCCTGCTCAGACCCTGAGCTCTCCATAGCGGGATTCATACTCCTTCAGCCCCTGCTCCAGCATCCTGAACAGGCGCTTTGCCGCGTACGGATTGAGGACGATACGGTCGCTCAGGAGGACGGTGACTTCCTTCTGTCCCGTGCGCCATTGCTGGTTGGCGCCGAACAAAAGCATGATCTCCTCGCGCGTGCCGAGAACGTTGCAAACGTTCGCGTAGGACGTGTTCATCTTGGAGTCGTCCCATACGATTTTCGGCGCTGCGTCTTCCTTGGTGTCCTTGGTGTCCTTGGTGCCTTCGTTCAACTCCACTCCGGGT
>CAZQJF010000534.1:1809-3120 GCA_964593735.1 uncultured Streptomycetaceae bacterium
CACGCGGTCCATCGCCTTCTCCTCGGCCGCCCGTGCAGCCTTGGCCGCTTCCGCGTCCTTGGCCTTCGCCGCGCCGGCTTTCGCCTTCTGGTCGTCCGTGAGCGGTGGCAGCTTCGCGTAAGCCAGCCCCGCGCCTACCGCGCACGCCACCAGCGCCGTTGCGACGGTTCTCCACACTCGAAGCGCTGTCATAGTTTCCATCCCTCCTTCATCGATGAGGCCGCCGCGGCGGACGGCGCACCGCTACCCGAGCGCCCGCGGCCGGCCATCACTTCGTTGTACCAGTACTCGTGGTGCTCCCTGGCCCACGTCTCATCCACCGTGCCGTGGCGCATCGAGTCGTACGAGCCTTCCTGTCCGATCGTGCCCAGATAAATATGTCCGAGAGACATGGTCATGAACAACACCGCGGCGATCGCGTGCACGACGTTGGCCTGCTGCATCAACTCACGGCCCTGCGCGAAATTCGGAAAATCCAGGATCAGCCCGCTCGCGCTCACGATGATCCCGAGCAGGGTCACCCCGGCCCAGAACCAGCCCTTCTCCCCGGCGTTGAACTTGCCGGAGGGCACGTGCTCGCCGCTGACGAGGCCGCCGAACTTGCGCACCCACAGCCAGTCGTAGGCGCGCGGCAGATTGTCCCGCACGAATACGAAGAACATGATGATCGTGCACACTACGAACAACGGCCCGATGAAGTTGTGCAGGTTCTTGGAAAGGATGGCCAGCCACGAGAACAGCGTATAGCCGAACATCGGCAGCAGCACGTACTTGCCGAACAGCATGACGATGCCGCTCACCGCGAGGATGACGAAGCTGATGGCCGTGGTCCAGTGCAGGAAGCGCTCGAACGGAGAAAAGCGCGTGATCAGGCGGCCGGTCGGCTGCCCGTGCAGCCTGATCTGCCCCTTCCACCAATAGAAGAGGGCCATCCCCAGAAAAGCAGCCACGAGCAGCCAGCCGCCGTAAACGGTGATCGGTCCGTTGCGGATCTGGCGCCAGATTTCGCCTTCGGTCTGAACGAGGATGTTCGTCTCGACGCCGCGCACCTGGGTCGTCTGGTACGGGTTTTTTTCGCCGTCGCGAACATCGCGCCAGAACGGCGCATTGTTTCCCGGCTGCGTGCTCTGGCGCTGCGCCTGTTCATTGGCGCTGCCCGGGTCGGCGGCGGAGCCGGCCGTCGCAAACACCATAAGGACTGAAGCAAACAGCAGACGTACGAATAACGCGGCCCGGCACCAATCGAACATACCTTCCTCCTAGGAGTGTGTCGGACTTTGTCCCGACACACTCCTTACGCAAAACCGCCCG
>CAZQJF010000535.1:0-3119 GCA_964593735.1 uncultured Streptomycetaceae bacterium
ATTTTCTTTGCAGCTCGGTCGGATTCTCATCCGGAATCGCCGAGATACGCAAAACACCCTGCGCAGCCACCGTTGCCGACAGAAAGATGCCACACAGCATCATTGCAGCCCGCATAAACATATTTGCCCTTTCGAGGTGGTCCAGAAGCTGAAGGTGTTGCTACTCGCGAACCAAACCGCACCGGCCGGATGGTTGATGTCAGGAAGGCCAAATTTACGCTCCCAGCACGTACCGCACAAGCTTGCCGCGTTCGCGAGGCGCGAATGGTGCTGAAGCCGGGCGGCGAACTGCGCCTCGCTGACTGACGCGTGCAACCGGATGGATGACGCGCACGGCTTTCGGTCAGCTCTGTCTTATCAGACGGCGTTGCGCTTCAGGAAACGCTCGCATCGCGGCGATCCAGCGCAATCAGGCCGTCCGCCGGAAACGAGAGCGGTAACATATTGAAACAAGTT
The DNA here is from genome assembly GCA_964593735.1 of uncultured Streptomycetaceae bacterium. Classification (GTDB taxonomy): domain Bacteria; phylum Pseudomonadota; class Gammaproteobacteria; order Burkholderiales; family SG8-41; genus SG8-41. The sequence goes on from CAZQJF010000535.1 coordinate 457, forward strand.
CCCGTGGGAATTCGGTTGAATTCCTGTATGCTTGCCCGCCGTATGGTCACTTGGTGCAGAAAATTCGTGCTGTTGCTCGCATTGGCAGTGATGCCGCTGCAGGGCATCGCCGCGACCACGTCCGTTCTGCTCTGCCATATGGGCGGCGAAGAGCGCGCCGCGCACGTCATGCACGCCCAGGACGTCCACGACCACCATGAGGTGAATCAAGACTTTCATCATGGTCATGACAGTGACGGCAGGCCGGGCACGCAAGCTGTGGGACATTCCTGCTTCCATCATTTCGCGTCCGCTCTGCCGGTAGTGACGTTGCCGGCAGTGATACTGGGCTTCCACGTCCGAGTGTCCTCGCCGCACGTTTTGTACGATTTCTTCATTCCCGAACGGCACCAGCGGCCTCCTCTCGCCTGATCCCTGTCGCACGCGGGTAACCCCCGCGCAAGCGCGCCTCAGTTTCGTTTCCTGGCGCGCATCCGTCCGCATTGCTTACACGCAATGCGGCAACCTCAACGACGAGGACAGGCATGAAACCGTACATTGCATTCGCAGCACTTGCGGCGCTCGCGCCGCACGCCGCTGCCCAGCAGCAGGCGGCGAAACCACATCCCGCCGATCCGGCCGCTCCGGTTCCGGCGGCCAAATACGAGTCGGCTTTCTCCGGCTACCGCGGTTATCGCGAGGAGCCGCTTGTGCCATGGCGCGACGTGAACGACGAAGTCGCCCGCGCCGGCGGACACATCGGCATCGTCGGCGGAGCCGGGCGTAGCGCCCCCGCATCCGGCAGCCCAGCCGCAAAGCCATCGGCCCCTCCGGCCAAATCGGCGCCCGGCTCAGCACACGGCACAGCTCACAAATAAGGAAGGCGCGACATGCGAAACCATGATGGTTTACCCCGCATCGGGGTAATGGCTCTGGCCACGGCTCTTATTGGCGGCTGCGCCAATTTCTCCGCGGACGGCGGTTTCAGCACGGTGGAAACCGCCGCCAGGGAGCGCGGCATCCGGCAGGACGTCAGGTGGATCAAAAGCGACGAGGACGCCGAAAAAGCGCAGGCGGCAGTCAAGAAGCTGCTTGCCAGGCCGCTGTCGGCGGATGACGCCGTCCAGGTCGCACTCCTCAACAACCGCGGGCTGCAGGCGACTTATGCCGAGCTGGGTATCGCCGAAGCGGATCGGGTGCAAGCGGGACGGCTCACCAATCCGGGCTTCACGTTCGAGCGCCTGCATCGCGGCGATGACGTATCTATCGACCGGACGTTCCTCTTCAATATCCTCGGGCTGCTCACCATGCCGATCCGCACCGATCTCGAACGGCAGCGCTTCGAGTTGACCCAGGGCCGCGTTGCCGCTGAGGTCATGCAGGTCGCCGCCGACACGCGACGCGCCTGGGTCAATGCCGTGGCCGCTCAGGAAGCGGTGAGTTACATGGACCAGGTCAAGGCCGCGGCGGAAGCCAGCGCGGAACTGGCCCGCCGCATGGCCGCGGCCGGCAACTTCAGCAAGCTCGACCAGGCCCGTGAGCAGGTGTTCTACGCCGAGGCGACTGCCCAGCTTGCGCGCGCAAGACAAGCCGCTCTCGCGGGACGCGAGCGGTTGACGCGCCTGATGGGCTTGTGGGGCGAGGACATCCGCTACACCCTGCCCGGGCGATTGCCCGATCTGCCGAAGTCGGCGCGCGAGATCACCGATCTCGAAACGCTGGCGTTGAGGCAGCGGCTCGACGTGCAGGGCGCAATGAAGGAGGCGGAAGGCGTCGCCGCCTCGCTGGGCCTCACCCAGGCGACCGGCTTCATCAGCGTTCTCGAGGTGGGCTACCGGCGCAACAGCGAAACCGGGCAGCCGCGCCAGACCGGCTACGAGATCGAACTGCGGCTGCCGATCTTCGACTGGGGCGGCGCCCGCGTCGCGCGTGCCGAACATACCTACATGCAGGCGGTGAATCATGCCTCCGACATCGCGATACGCGCGCGCTCGGAAGTGCGCGAGGCGTATGGCGCTTACCGCACCGCGTTCGACCTCGCGCAGCATTACCGCGAGGAGATCGTGCCGCTGCGGAAACGCATCTCGGAGGAGAACCTGCTGCGCTACAACGGCATGCTGATCAGCGTGTTCGAGCTGCTGGCCGACGCGCGCCAGCAGATTTCCTCGGTATCCGCCTACCTGGACGCATTGCGCAATTTCTGGATTGCCGAGGCAACGTTGCAGCTGGCCATGACGGGCAAATCGCCCGGGGCGATCAGCGCCCCGGCTGCGGGCATGGCCGCGGCGACTGGTGGCGCGGAAGCCGGACACTGACCGGGACAAGGATCGAGGATCGAGGATTGAGGATTGAGGATTGAGGATCGAAACATGACAAACCGAAGACAATTTCTGCGAACTGCGGGTGGAGCGCTGCTCGCTGCCGCAGCTGTCAGCAAGGCGGCGCACGGCTCGGTGCCGGAAGCGCCGATGCAGGACAAGCCCGACACGCAGCCGCCACTCGCGCCGCTGAACGGGCGCCCCTACAACCCGGTTGTGACCCTGAACGGCTGGACGCTGCCGTGGCGCGTGAACAACGGCTGGAAGGAGTTCCACCTGGTCGCGGAGCCGGTGCGCCGGCAGATGGCGCCCGGCATGACCGCGCACCTGTGGGGCTACAACGGCCAGTCGCCCGGGCCGACCATC
>CAZQJF010000536.1:0-3114 GCA_964593735.1 uncultured Streptomycetaceae bacterium
CTCGCGATCAGCCGCGAGCTCTCGAAGCTGCTGGGCGGAGAGATCAAGCTGATCAGCGCGCCCGGCACGGGCAGCGCCTTCACCCTCTACCTGCCGCAATCCTACAGCGCGCCGCGGGCCCGGCAGCGCTTGCCTGGCCCGCAGCCGGAAGCGCCGGCCCCGCAACCGGTTCCGGTCCCCGTGGAGGCGGTGTCGGTGGACCTGGAAACCACCGCCCTGCCGTTCGTCAACGAAGCGGAGGACGATCGCGACGACATCAAGCCCGGGGACGACGTGCTGCTCGTCGTGGAGAACGACCTGGGTTTCGCCAAGGTGCTGCTCGACGCGGCCCGGCAGCAGGGGTTCAAGGGCGTGGTCGCAGGCAGCGGCGCGGCGGCGCTGGCCATGATCCGCGAGTATGCGCCGGCGGTCGTGACGCTCGACATTTTCCTGCCCGACATGCAGGGCTGGCGCGTTCTGGACCGCATGAAGGCCGACCTGTCGACCCGGCACATACCGGTGTGCGTGGTGTCCACCGACGACGCGCGCAGCCAGGCGCTCAACTCCGGAGCGATCGGTTTCATCGGCAAGCCCCTGACGTCACGGGATTCCGTCGACAAGGCGATCGAAAATCTGCGCGCTTTCATCTCCCGGCAGCGCCGGCAGGTGATCGTGCTCCTGCAGCCCGGCGCGCAGCAGACCGAGGTCGTGGCCCGCCTGGCCGCCGCGGACGTGAGCGTGCTCATCGCGGGCGACGCCGAGCAGGCGTGCCGGATGCTGGCCGACGAGAGTATCGATTGCCTGGTGATCCAGCCCGGCGGCAGCGAGCTGCGGCCGTCGCAGGTGCTGGAGGCGCTGGAGCAGCGGCCCGTGACACACCAGCTCCCGGTGGTGTTGTTCGGGGCGGACGATCCCGCGGCAACCGCGCCATGGAAGCGCAGCGACAGCATTTTCGCGCTGCGCGAGGCGCGCTCGACCGACCGCCTGCTGGATTACGTCTATTTCTTCGTGCACCGCAATGCCGCGTCGATGTCGCCGGACGAACGCGAGGCGCTGGAAGAGCTGCACAGCTCGAACCGGATCCTGGAAGGCCGGAAAGCGCTGATCGTCGACGACGACATGCGCAACATCTTCGCCCTGGCGACCGTGCTCGACGAGCAGGGGATGGAGATTGCGTCGGCCAACAACGGGCGCGACGCGATACGGATGGTGGAGAGCGACCCGGACATCGACATCGTGCTGATGGACATCATGATGCCCGAAATGGACGGTATCGAGACCACCCAGGAGATCCGCAAGCTCGATCGCGGCCGGGATCTTCCAGTCATCGCGGTGACGGCGAAAGCGATGAAGGGCGACCGCGCGAAGTGCATCGAGGCGGGCGCCTGGGATTACCTGTCCAAGCCCGTCGACCGCGTGCACCTGCTCGCCGTGCTGCGCGGCTGGCTGTACCGCTAGGAATGTGTCGGACATGACGAGCGAACCGCCGGTGGGCGAAGCTGCGCCGCGCCCGGTGCGCGACGGCAAGGTGAACATCCTTATCGTCGACGATCTCCCGGAGAAGCTCCTGGTGTTCCAGACCATATTGGAGGAACTCGGGCAGAACCTCATCATGGTGCGCTCGGGGTCGGAGGCCCTGGCCGAGGTGTTGCGGCGCGAGTTCGCGGTGATCCTGCTCGACGTCAACATGCCGGACATCGACGGGCTGGAAACCGCCGGTTTCATCAGGCAGTACAAGAAATCGGCGCATACCCCGATCATCTTCATTACGGCGTACGCCGACGAAATGCAGACCGCCAAGGGCTATTCCCTGGGCGCGGTGGACTACATCCTGTCGCCGATACAGCCCGAAATTCTGCGCAGCAAGGTGAAAGTGTTCGCCGAGCTTTTCCGGCTCCAGCAGCAGACGCGGCTCATGGCCGAGGAGCGCGTGGCGCTCGAGCGGGCCGAAACCGCTCGCAACGCGGCGGAGGAAGCCAATCGACTCAAGGACGAGTTCATCGCGATGCTCTCGCACGAGCTGAGAAATCCGCTCGGCCCCATCCGGGCCGCGGTCGAAGTCATACGCCGCATTGCACCCCCCGACCCGAAGCTCGCTCTGGCCGGCAACATGATGGAGCGCCAGGTAGCGCACCTGGTGCGACTGGTGGACGAATTGCTGGACGTGGCGCGCATGGGCCGCGGACGGATCACCCTCAAGAAGGAGCAGCTGGAGCTCGAACGGGTGATCGCTAGTGGCCTGGATCCGGTGCGTCACCTCATCGAATCGCGCAATCAGACGCTCGCCGTATCGGTGCCCGCGGCGCCGGTCTGGCTGCTCGGGGATTTCGTCAGGCTCGGCCAGGTCATCTCCAATCTGGTCAGCAACGCTTCGAAGTTCACGAAACAGGGCGGGCGCATTCAGGTCGATGCCACCGCGAGCCGGGGCCAGGCGCTGATCACCGTGCGGGATACGGGCGTCGGAATCGATCCGCAGCTCCTGCCCCGAATATTCGAATTGTTCGTGCAGGGTGAGCGCTCGCTCGACCGCAGCCAGGGCGGAATGGGCATCGGGCTTACGCTGGTGCGTCACCTCGTGGAGCTGCACCAGGGGCACATCGAGGCGTACAGCGCCGGCGCGGGCAAAGGCGCGACCTTCAGCGTGTCACTGCCATGCATCAGCGCGGTGGAGAAGGCCGATGCGGCGCCGGCCGTTGTCGAGGCCCCGAAACAGCCCTACGGACGCCGGGTGCTGGTGGTCGACGACAACTCGGACGCCGCCGAAAGTATCGCGATGCTGCTGCGCCTGTCGGGCCACGAAGTGAAGGTGGTCACCGAGGCTGCCGACGTCATCCCCGCCGCTGCCGAGTTCGATCCGGACGTGGCCGTGCTGGACATTGGACTCCCCGGGTTCAACGGCTATGAACTGGCCCGCAAGCTGCGGCTGCAGGAGCATAGGCGGAAGCTGGTCCTGATCGCGCTGACGGGCTACGGGCAGAAACAGGACCGCGAGCGGGTCCTGGAAGCGGGATTCGACTACCACTTCGTCAAGCCCGTGGAGCCGAGCGAGCTCGAAACCGCTATCACCGCCGAGCGCCGGGCCCAAGGGCGGTATGCGCCGGGCGTTCCCAGATAGATTCGTAAGAGCGCTGGCCT
>CAZQJF010000537.1:0-3110 GCA_964593735.1 uncultured Streptomycetaceae bacterium
TGAAGGATGAAGGATGAAGGATGAAGGATGAAGGATGAAGGATGAAGGATGAAGGGCGAGGGACGAGAAAAGAGTGTTGAGGGGCGATAGTTCAACGAACGCTCCGCACCCCAGTAAATTGGCTAGAAGGCATCTCAAAAACGCTGATTGACGCGCGAGTCAAGATGAAAAACAGACAGGATGACAGGATTTACAGGATGTTTTTTAGGTTGCAATCCTGTTCATCCTGTTAATCCTGTCTGTGTTCCGTTTTTGAGACCGGTTCTAGTCATCACCCGACACTCGAACCTCTTTAGAAGCCCACGGCTTGGCCGTCGGTCCGCCGTTCGGAAGCGGCAAGGTACCCATCGTCGAGCTTGTAAATGAGCTGCGCGCGGCCGAAATCGGTGCTCCAGCGATCGGCCTGGATCATCCGGTGGCCGCGGGATTTCAGGTCGTCGATCACCGCGGCGGATACGCCATCCTCGATGTTGACGTCTCCGGCCAGGTCGAGGCGCCAGCGCGGCGCGTCGGAGGCCGCCTGCGGGTTCTGATGGTAGTCGGCGAGCCGTATCATCACCTGCGCATGGCCCTGCGCCTGCATCGAGCCGCCCATCACGCCGTAGCTCATCACGGGCCGGCCGTTCTGCGTGACGAAGGCCGGAATGATCGTATGAAACGGCCGCTTGCGCGGTCCGACGGCATTGGCGTGGTCCGGCTGCAGCACGAATCCATAGCCGCGGTTCTGCAGCGAGATGCCGGTGCCGGGAACGACGACGCCGGAGCCGAAACCGGCGTAGTTGGATTGTATATACGAAACCATCATGCCCGAAGCGTCTGCGGCGGTGAGATAGACCGTCCCGCCCCGGCCGGGAACCCCGTACTGCGGCGCCTGCGCCTTCTTCATGTCGATCAGCCGCGAGCGGGTCCTCAGGTACTCCCGGTCGAGCAGGTCGGCGTTCCGAACGCGCATCGTGTCCGCATCGGACACGTACTCGTAGAGGTCCGCGAACGCGAGTTTCATCGCTTCGATCTGCAGGTGCAGGCTGTCGGCGGAATCCACCGGCAGCTTCGCCAGGTCGAAGTTCTCCAGGATACCGAGAGCGATTTGCGCGCCTATGCCCTGGCCGTTGGGCGGAATCTCGTGCAGCGTATAGCCGCGATAGTCCTGCGCCAGCGGCTCGACCCAGTCCAGGGTATGTGCCGCCAGGTCCTCCATCGTCATCGCGCCGCCGTGCTCGCGCGCCCAGGCGACGATCTTTTCCGCCAGATCGCCTTTGTAGAACGCCTCGCCCCGCGTTTCGGCGATGCGTTTCAACGTTTTCGCCTGGTCAGGAAACGAGAATTTCTCCCCGGCTTCCGGGGCTCGCCCGCGCGGCATGAACGCATCGGCAAATCCGGGCTGGCTCTCCAGTTCCGGCGCCTGGTTCGCCCACAGCCGTGAGATCGTCGGCGAAACCATGTAGCCGTCGGCGGCGTACTGAATGGCGGGCTCGAACAGATCCGCGAACGGCAGCTTGCCGAATTTCGTGGAGAGCTCGTTCCATGCCGACACCGCGCCGGGTACCGTGACCGAATCCCAGCCGCGCTGCGGCATGGCGCTACTGCCCTTGAACCGCTCGGGCGTCCACGCCGCCGGCGAGCGCCCGGAGGCGTTCAGCCCATGCAGTTTCCTGCCGTCCCAAAGTATGCAGAACGCGTCGCTGCCGATGCCGTTGCTGGTCGGCTCTACGACTGTCAACGTAATCGCGGCGGCGAGTATGGCATCTACCGCATTGCCGCCTTTCATCAACATGCGCAACCCGGCCTGCGCGGCCAGCGGTTGTGAAGTGGCCACCGCGTTGCGCGCCAGCACGGGCATGCGCTGGGAAGGGTAGGGGAACTGCCAGTCGAAGGGTTTCATGAAGTATTGTTAGAAGCGTGATCCGTGATCCGGCTGTATGCCCGCCTCGCGGGCTACCCGCCTGGCTCGCCACGTGAGGTGAATGGCGATGATACTACAGCGATATGTGCAGCGATCCCCGCCTATTGGGCCAGCCCGAGATCGGTGAGTATCGCCTTGAACGCCGCGTACTGCGCGTCGAAATGCGCGGCGAGACCACGGCTGTTCATGTAGTGACTGTCCGAAAGCATGACGATAGGCGTGAAATCCCGGTGGCTGATGGCGCTCCTGCCGGTGATATGGTTGGTAAGCGTTGTCTTCCGGGCGGTAGTGTCCAAACGAATCGTGCCACGGGTCGCCTTGGCGCGCTATCCCGCGTCGACTAGTCATCGCGCCGCGCTCAGGCCATGATGAAGTCGTTCACATGGTGGTCCGCCGCCGATTTGCAGAGCCGGTGCGTTTTCCGCCCGGCGCCAAGGGGAATACAATGCGTCGGTATCACCTTCCGACATCCGCTGGAGACCTGACATGAGCAATCGCATGAGCATCATGGGCACCCGGCACGTAATTTCTGCCGGCCACTATCTGGCCGCGCACGCCGGGTTCGAAATACTGGAGGCCGGCGGCAACGCGATCGATGCCGGCGTGGCCGCTGGAATCGCGATCGGCGTGCTGCAGACCGACAAAGTGAATTTTGCCGGAGTCGCGCCGCAGATCATCTACACGGCGAAGAACAAGAAGGTGCATTGCATCGATGGCCTCGGGGTCTGGCCCAAGGCGATCACCCCGGAGTATTTCATGGAGCGACACGGGGGCAAGATACCGAAGGGCGTGGAGCGCTGCGTCGTGCCCGCCGCGCCGGATGCGTGGCTTACCGCTCTGGAACATTTCGGAACCATGAGCTTCGGGGAGGTCGCCTCCTACGCCATCCGCTTCGCGCGCGACGGCTTCCCGATGCACCCGATGATGTCGGAGTTCATCAAGAAGAACGAGGAAAACTACAAGCGCTGGCCGGCGAGCAGGAAAGTGTTCCTGCCGAAGGGCCGCCCGCCCGAAGTCGGCGAGGTCTTCCGGCAGCCCGACCTCGGCAAGACCATGCAGTACATGGCCGACCAGGAAAAGAAGGGCGCGCGCAAAGGCAGGAAGGCGGGGCTCAAGGCCGCGCGCGAAGCCTTCTACAAAGGCGACATCGCCCGCACGGTGACGAAGTTCATCGAGAAGGAAGGCGGCCCGATGCGCTTCGAGGACT
>CAZQJF010000538.1:0-3108 GCA_964593735.1 uncultured Streptomycetaceae bacterium
GGCAACGCCTGGGCGTTGCCCGGGAGAAGGGTTGGGATGAGGGAAGAGGCGTCATCTTGTTAGGCACTCTACGGGGTAAGCGGCAAGCGGGGCGTGCGCACGGCTCACGCCACTCGACCAGGCACTGACAATCGGATACCAGGAGGCAATCATGGCAATAGCGCTCTCTCATGGCGGGCCCACGATCTACCGCTCACCGGAACGCTCCCGGCAGGTCCTGGTGGGTACCATCCGGGGAGTAGTGAATATGGAACGCGATCCCGGCGGCTCAGGATGGCACGTCGCCGACCGGACACTGGTCGACAAGCACATTCATGCCCTCCTCATCGAGCCGGAGAGCGGCACGATCTTCGCCGGGGTCAACCACGGCTCGATCTTCGCCAGCGTCGACGAAGGCCGCACCTGGGAGCGTCGCGATCACGGTCTCAGCGAGCACGACGTCTACAGTCTCGCGTGCAGCCGGCTGGCGGGAGGCCCGCGCATATTCGCCGGTACGGAGCCCGCGCACCTGTTCTGCAGCGACGATCTGGGGCGCACCTGGTCCGAGCTCGCGGCGCTGCGGTCGGTCGACACCTCCAAGTGGAATTTCCCCGCTCCTCCGGGTGTGGCCCACACCAAGCACATCGAGTTCCACCCCGACGACCCGTACACCATGTTCGTCGGCATCGAACAGGGCGGCCTCCTGAAGAGCTCTGATTCCGGAGGCTCGTTCCAGGTGATTTCGGGGATGGACGATGACCTGCACCGCACGGTGATCAATCCCCTTAAGCCCGACGAGATGCTCGTCACGACAGGTGTCGGCATATACGCGACCGCCGATGGCGGGAAGACGTGGGAGCACCGGACGGATTCGCACCACGAGATCGGCGGCTACCCGGACCTGCTGGTGCACCATCCGAGGCGGCCGGAGGTCATGTTCGTGGCAGCGGCCGGGAAGAGACCCGGGGCCTGGTACCGGGAGCACTACGCGGGCTCCCGCATCTCCAGGAGCGCCGACGGCGGGCGCACCTGGCAGGCGGTGCGCCACGGATTTCCGGACCAGCCGCTGCGGACGGCCTTCGAGGCGATGTGCCTGGAGGACTGGGGGGAGTCGTTCTCGCTGCTCGCGGCTACCGCCAGCGGGGAAGTATGGTGCAGCGACGACGGCGGCGAGCACTGGCGTGAGGCACTCGTCGGCCTGGCGCCGATCTCCAAGGGGCCGCACCACGTGGCGTTCGCCACGGCCTGAAGAGCGTGACTCGTGACCCGTGACTAGTCCAGAAGCCGTCTCAAAAACGGCAAAACGGACAGGATGAACAGGATGAACGGGATAAGAGCAAGAAAAAAGCCATCCTGTAAATCCTGTAAATCCTGTCAATTTTTGATTTTGACGCGCGCCCTTTTCGGAGTTTTTAAGATAGCTTCCAGTGACTCGTTCTGGTTCAAGGCGCGTAGCGCGGATACACGATCCGCCGCGATCTCGGTGAGAAAGGCAAGGCATGAAATCGATCCTGATGACCGGCGCCGCCGGACGCATCGGCACCTTTCTGCGGCCTGAACTGGCCGGAAAGTACCGGCTTCGGCTGTCCGATATCAAACCGATCCGCGACCTGCGTCCCGGCGAGACTTTCGTCCGCGCGGACGTCTCCAAACTGTCCGATATGCTGCGCGTCACGAAGGGCGTGGATGCGGTGGTGCATTTCGGCGGGCAGTCCGGTGAACACGACTGGGATCACATTCTCTCAGCCAACATCGTCGGCTTCTACAACGCGCTCGAAGCAGCCCGGAGGAACGGGGTCAAGCGGTTCCTGGTCGCGACGTCGAATCACGCGGTCGGCTTCTATCGCGCCGATCAAACCATCGACCACCGCGTCTATCCCCGGCCCGACAGCCGCTACGGCGTGTCGAAGGTCTTCAACGAGGCGCTCGCCAGTCTGTACGCGGACCGCTATGGCATGCAGATGTTCTGCATGCGCATCGGCAACGTGAATCGCGTCCCGATCGACCGGCGCCGGCTCGCCATCTGGATCAGCGGGCGCGACATGGCTCAGCTCGTCACGATCGGCATCGAGAAACCGGATCTGCACTTTGAAATCGTCTATGGCATCTCGGACAACGCGCGGGCCTGGTTCGACAACGCCAATGCCTATCGTCTCGGCTACAAACCGCAGGATAGTAGCGAGCCGCACGCCGAAGAAATCCTGAAGCGGGAAGGGCCGCCCGGAACGTCGCCTGCGGACATCTACCAGGGTGGCGGCCATTGCATGGCCGAAGGCGCAACGCGCAGCCGGCTGGCGGGGGAGGTCGATGAGAAACCTAAGAAGAAGCGCGCTGCGTCCAGGGCGAAATCGGCGGCGCGAAAGGGACGAACTTAGGGACAGACCACTAACAGCTTGATGCAAAACTCTTGAAAGCCCGTTCGTGTTGAGCCCTTCGACTCCATCCGTTCATCCTGTAATCCCGTTCGTCCTGAGCGTAGCGCAGCGGAGTCGAAGGATGAACGGCCTACGCTCAGGACAGGCTCCTCAGTGGAGTCGAAACATGAACGACAGGAATTCAATGAGTTCACCCTTCGACTCCGTGCGTACGCGCTACGCTCAGGGCGAACGGGGTTTTACATCACCCTGCTAAGTCCGCCCCTGCGTTGGTCTGCGATTTAGTGGTCTGTCCCCTAACCGGGCTCCCCCAGGAGAACAAATGAACAAGGAATTGAAAGCCATCGTCAGCAACGTCCTGGAAAGCAATCTGGCGATGATGACCGCGTTCATCTCCCTCGCTTCGTCACTCACCGAAGAACAGCAGGTCCAGGTCCTGGCGCCGCTCGCCAAGGCGAAGGAGGCGAATCAGGCGTTGTTCGAGATGGTCCACGGCCCCGGCAAGAAGGCCGGCGGTGATGCGGCAAACAACTGAGCCTGGTCCCCTCCGCTAACGGCCGCGCTATCAGTTTCTACCGCGCGGGCTCCTAGACCATCGGTCCCGGTTTCGGAATGTAGTTCTCCTTGATGCCGTCCGCGGCCCAGCACGCCAGCATGCCGATGGTTTCGGTCGGCCCCTGCGCGGCGTTCTGCGGGAATGCACTGCCGCCGACGACAAACAGATTCGGCACATCCCAGGACTGAAGGTACTTGT
>CAZQJF010000539.1:0-3105 GCA_964593735.1 uncultured Streptomycetaceae bacterium
TCCGCGATCGGCACCGGCAGGGCGGCAATCTCCCTGCCGTCCGCGGTGAGCCTGCGCTCGAACAGCCCGCGCGCCCGGAACTGCGGATCGGCGAGCGCCTCCTCTATCGTGCTCACCACGTTGCAGCACAGATCCCTGCCGGCGAAGGCCGCGCGCCATTCGTCCGCCGTCTTTTCCCGTATCCGCGCCGCGACCGCCCGTATCGCGGCCTCCGGATCCCGGCCGTCGTCGCGCGCCGGCGGCGGCAGCGCGATGGTATCGCAAAAGCTCTGCCAGAATTTCTCCTCCAGCGACGCGCAGGCGATGAACCGGTCGTCGCGCGTGCGATAGATCCGGTAGCGGGGGCTGCCGCCGGTGACGAGCGCTCTTCCCGGCTGCGGCCAGCGGCCGGCGGCGAGGCCGTCTCCCATCGCCCAGTACATGAAGGTGTAGAGATTGTCGGCCATGGCGACGTCGAGCTTGCAGCCGCGGCCCGTCCTGTCGCGTTCGCGCAGCGCCAGCAGGATGTTGATTACCGCCGGATAGCTGCCGCCGCCGATGTCGGCGACGAGCGCGGCGGGCGGCACCGGCGCGCCGTCCGAGCCCGCAGCGAGCGCGAGCATGCCGGTCTCGGCGGAGTAATTCAGATCGTGTGCCGCGGTATTCGCGCGCTCACCGGACTGGCCGTAGCCGGTGATGGCGCAGTAGATGATGCGGGGGTTCACCGCCGATACCGCGTTGTAGCCCAGCCCCAGCCGGTCCATCACGCCGGGGCGGAACTGCTCGACGACGACGTCGGCGCTCTTCACGAGCGGCATCAGGCGCTCCACGGCTCCCGGCTGCTTGAGGTCGATCGCGATCGAGCGCTTGCCGCGATTGAGGAGGGCGAAGTTGACGCTGTCCGTGCCGAACTTGGGCAGGTAACTGCGCATCTCGTCGCCCGCGCCCGGCCGCTCGATCTTGATCACCTCCGCGCCCGCTTCCGCGAGCATGAGCGTGGCGAGCGGGCCGGGGAGCAGGGTGCTGAAGTCGAGGACGCGGATTCCCGCGAGGGGCTGCATTCAAATTCCTGATTTTGAGATTCGATCTCAGCAGAGCCAGAGTCTCGCCGACATTCAGACGCACGGCGCCCGGTGCGGAGGGCCGGTTCTCCGCCCACCACTCGGCAACTTCCTCAATCTGAGCCGAGGCCCGTGAAGAGACCTTGATCGAGAGCGGGGCGGTCAACCGAAGCGGCGCAGGCGCTGCAGAAGCTGCTCGCCGGAAACAAACTCTCCGCGTTCGATCTCGGCAATCGACTCAAGCAGCTCTTCTTCCTCTTCGGGCGTGAGATCGAAGGACTCGTCGTCTTCGCGCAGAAGCACCGTGACCGTCGAGCCTTCGGTCAAGGTTTCGCCTTCGACCACCACTTTCCCGTCCACGACGGTGCCGGTCGCGATCTTCATGAACTACTATCTTACCCCGTAGGTTGCAGCGTGTCCCAAGATCCCAGCATTTGCTGAAGAGACAATCAATTCGTAATATACCGGCTTGAATTTCTTGCGGCGCATAGTTGATTCAACCCCGGCAGTCGCTCCGGTCCGAACTTTCAGCGGAGAAAAATGTGTGCGTCCCCATTACATCCATCCTCTTCTTGGCGTCGTGGCGCCTTGGCGGTCAATTTTCCTGCCGCAGCTTCGCCACCCGCGCGCGGCGCGCGGGCGCGTAGGCCGCGTCGCCATACACTTCGAACAGCGTACGCGTCACGTCGTAGTGATGCGCAAGCCCCGTGCGCTCGAGCAACTCGATCGGCCCCTCGGGGTAGCCCAGCCCGAGCTTCAACGTCGTGTCCATGTCGCCCGCGCTCGCCAATCCTTCGTCGAGCCGCCGCAGCGCGGCGTTGTAGTACGGCCGCAGCAGGCGGTCGAGAATGCGGCCCGCGAAATCGCCGCACAGCGCCACCTTGAGGCCGTGCTGCTCGAACAGCGCCCGGGCGGCGTTTATGGCTGCCTGCACCGTGCGCGGCTGCAGCACCAGCTCGATCAAGTCCGAGGGCTTTGCTTCGCCCATCCGGAACCGCGCGAAGCCCAGCACGTTCGAGCCTTCCTCCGCCCGGTTCTCGCCGGTGTAGACCCCCAGGCATTCCGTTCCGAGCTCGATCAGCACGGCGAGGTAGCTTTCCGGCTGCGGCAGGACTCGGAACGCCTCGCCGGCGCCGTCGCCCGTGATCACCACGATCTCACCGCTGCTCTCGCCGCCCGCGATCAGGGGATGGGCTTCGGGAAACGACCGGCTCTTGCCGGCTTGAACAACCAGATATTTCATCGTTTACGCTCCTGCACCGATCGACCACCCCGGCGCTTCGCGCCACCCCTCCTAGATGAAGGAGGGGAGCTTCGTTTTTCATTAAGGATAAACGCGCGCCCGGCGCGTTTATCCTCCGAACATCGCGTTGCCCTGGTATTTGTAAAAGCCCTCGCCCGTCTTCCGGCCGAGCTTGCCCGCCGCGATCATGCGCCTTACGAGCGCCGGAACGGCGGCACGCGGGTCGTGCGTAGCGGCGTACAGCGCTTCGGCAACGAGCAGGTGCGTGTCGAGCCCGACGAGATCGAGCAGTTCCAGCGGCCCCATTGCGTAGCCCAGCCCGGTCTTCAACGCGCGATCGATGTCGGCCGGCGCGGCAACACCGGCTTCGACCAGCCGGATCGCATCGTTGTTGAAGGGAATCAGAAAGTAATTGAGGATGAAGCCCGGGCTGTCCTTCGTCCTGACCGGGATCTGACCCAGCGCCTTGCAGAAGTCCCACGCGGCCTGGAACGTCTCATCGCTGGTGTTGAGCCCCGGCGACATTTCGACCAGCTTCATCAATTGCGCGGGCAGGCAGAAATGCATGCCCACGAACCGTTCGCCGCGCCCGGAGCCCGCGGCGATCTCGGTGATGGAGAGCGTCGAAGTGTTGGACGCGAATAGCGTGTGCCCGGGGCATACCTTATTCAGTTGCGCGAGCAGCCCGTGCTTGACCGTGAGGTCCTCGAACACCGCCTCGATGACAATGTCGCAGTCGGCCAGCGCGGACAGGTCCGCACTGGCCGACAAATTGGAGAGGATTAATCCCACCTGCTCGTGGGTGAGTTTCCCGCGCTCGAC
>CAZQJF010000540.1:0-3074 GCA_964593735.1 uncultured Streptomycetaceae bacterium
ATCAGGATGACGCGCACGTCGCGCGCCATCGCCAGCAACATCTTGCGGAAATTCTCGGCCTGCGCCTCCTCGTGCGTTTCGAACTCGATCTTGTCGAGCTTGGAGACGCCGTCCACCAGGTCGGCGACCGGCTTGCCGAAATTCTTCGAGATCTCGGTCTTGGTGACCGAGGTGTCTTCCATTACATCGTGCAGGAGCGCGGCGGTGAGCGCCTGCGGGTCGAGGTGCCACTGCGCGAGGATATTCGCCACCGCCAGTGGATGGGAGATGTAGGGTTCTCCGGACTTGCGGAACTGTCCCTCGTGCGCGGCCTCGCTGAAATGATAGGCCGATTCAAGCTGCGAGATATCCTCCGGCTTGAGGTAGCCGGCCCATTCCTTGAACAGAGTCGTGGCGGGGGCCGTCAGCATGAGGGATGAAGGATGAAGGATGAAGGCAGAAGGAGCAGGATTTCCGGCGGGGCACTTGAATTTCCTTCATCCCTCCGCCTTCATCCTTCTGCCTTGATGTCAGGTCTGGCCCTTGTTCAGGATTTCGGATCCGTACTTTCCTGCGGCAAGCTCGCGCAGCGCGATCACGGTGGGCTTGTCCCGGTTCGCTTCCAGCATCGACTGCGCGCCGTTCGTGATCTGCCGTGCCCGATAGGTCGCCGCAAGCGACATCTCGAAGCGGTTGGGAATAATTCTCAAACAATCGTCAACGGTGATGCGCGCCATCGGGTGACCTTTACTTGATACGGTTGATCAGCTTGCCGCGACCGGCAAGCTGGCGGGAAGGCCTGAGCCGTTCGGCGCGGATGATGCTACGCAGATCCAGCGCTGCCCGGTTAAAGTCTTCATTAATAATAACATAATCGTACTCTCCCGCGTGGCCGATTTCCTCCTCGGCCGCCGCCAATCGGCGCGCGATGACGTCGGCGGCATCCTGCCCGCGGTTCATCAGGCGGGCTTTCAGGATATCGAGGGAGGGCGGCGTGATGAAGATGCCTACTACGCCCGGCATGAGCTTGCGAACCTGCTGCGCGCCCTGCCAGTCGATTTCGAGCAGCACGTCGCGCCCGCGGTCGAGCTCTTCCTCGATTCCTTCACGGGAGGTTCCGTAACGATGGTCGTATATCGTCGCGTTCTCCAGGAAACCGTCGGCTGCCAGCATCTCCTCGAACTCGGGCAGGGTGACGAAATGATAGTGCTGGCCATCGACTTCTCCGGGGCGCGGCGGGCGCGTGGTGTGCGACACCGAGAGCGCGACGTCCGGTTCGGATTCCAGCAATTTTTTCACGAGGCTCGTCTTGCCTCCGCCGGAGGGCGCGCTGACGATGAAGAGCGATCCGCGCACAGGCGAGGTGAGCGGTGACTGGCCGAACAGTACTGTTTTCGAGCCGGCAGCCATGGTCAGCGGTCACTCGATGTTCTGGATCTGCTCGCGCATTTGCTCGATCAGCACTTTCAGCTCCATCGCCGACTGCGTCACCACGATATCCGCCGACTTAGAGCCCAGCGTATTGGCCTCGCGGTTCAGTTCCTGCATCAGGAAGTCCAGCCGCTTGCCGGCCGCCCCTCCCTCGTTCAGCACGCGCTTGACTTCAGCGACGTGAGTCGCCAGCCGCGACAGTTCCTCGTCCACGTCGATCTTGGAGGCGTAGAGCGCGACTTCCTGCCGGATGCGCTCATCGTCCCCTCCGGCGAGCGCCTCCTTGAGGCGTGCGATCAACTTTTCCTGAAAGGCCGCGACGGCCTGCGGGATGCGCGGGGCGATCACCGCGATCCTGCCTTCCATGCTGGCGGCGCGCTCGAGCAACACCGCCTTGAGCCGTTCTCCTTCGCGCGAGCGCGCGGATGCGAATTCCTCGAGGGCGGCGGCAAGCAGCTCGCGGCACGATGCTCTGACCTCCTCGGTCGGGACGGATTCCGTTCCCAGCATGCCCGGCCAGCGCAGTACGTCGGCGGTGTCCAGGTCTCCCGCATCGGGCAACGCCGCGCGCACCTGCCGGCCCAATGAGATCAATTCCTGCAGGAGCTCCTGGTTAAGTTGCAGCTTCTTCTGGGTGCTCGCGCCGGTGCTGAACGTGACCCGGCACTCGACCTTGCCGCGAAAGAAGCGCGCGGCGAGCAGCTCGCGCAGCTGCGGCTCGATGCTGCGCAGCTCGTCCGGCAGCCGGAACTGTATGTCGAGATAGCGGTGATTGACCGACCGCAGCTCCAGGTTGAGCACGCCATAGGCGAACTCTCGCGAAGCTGCGGCGTATCCTGTCATGCTGTAGATCATCGGAAACCGGTGAATAGTGAATGGTGAATGGTGAATGGAAAAATCCGGCCGGACGGCGCAGCCTCGATTTACCATTCACCATTAACCATTTACCATTGCGCCCTGCCCAAAGATAGCACAGGCGAGGACCCGACATGCGGCCCAGCGGAAGACGGCCCGATCAACTGCGCGACGTGCGGATCACGCGCGGTTATACCCGGCATGCCGAAGGTTCGGTGCTGGTCGAGTGCGGCGACACGAAGGTGCTCTGCACCGCGAGCGTGCTCGAGCGGCAGCCGCCGCATCTGCAGGGCTCGGCGCGGGGTTGGGTCACGGCAGAGTACGGCATGCTGCCGCGCTCGACCCACACGCGCGCAGACCGCGAGGCGGCACGCGGGAAGCAGTCGGGCCGGACGCAGGAGATCCAGCGCCTCATCGGCCGTGCGCTGCGCGCGGTCGTCGATCTGGAGGGGCTCGGCGCGCGCACGATACATCTCGATTGCGACGTGATCCAGGCCGACGGCGGCACCCGCACCGCCAGCATCACCGGGGCGTTCGTGGCGCTGCACGACGCGGTCGGTTTTCTGTTGAAGCAGAATCGCATCGCATCCTCGCCGGCGCGCGACTTCGTCGCCGCGGTGTCCGTCGGCGTCTACCGGGACGTGCCGGTGCTCGATCTCGACTATGCCGAGGATTCCGCTTCGGGGACCGACATGAACGTCGTGATGACGGGCAGCGGCGGCATGGTCGAAGTGCAGGGCACGGCGGAAGGGCGGCCGTTCTCGCGCAAGGAGCTGGACGCGATGCTGGAGCTCGCGGACAAGGGCATC
>CAZQJF010000541.1:0-3074 GCA_964593735.1 uncultured Streptomycetaceae bacterium
ATGATCGAGCAGGGCGGCGTGAAGATCGACGGCGAAAAAGTCAGTGACAAGGCGCTCAAGCTCCCCAGGGGGACGCAGTCCGTGCTGCAGGTGGGCAAGCGCAAGTTCGCCCGCGTCACCATCGTCTGAACCCGGCGCAGGTACCAATAGGAAACGGGCGCATGGGTCACGGGACCCATGCGCCCGTTTTTTGGAGCGCGTAGCCGGGCGCGATCTTAAGCGCTCATTTCCGGCTTCGGGGCTTCCTTCTCGTCACCGTCGGCGATCAACTCGGGCTTCGGAGCTTCCTGCTTCTCGTCGCTTTGGGCGATCAGCTCAGGCTTCGGTGCTTCCTGCTTCTCGTCGCTCTGGGCGTAGCTACCGGTTGTCGAAAGAGCGAACACGCTGGCAAGCGCGAGGGCCAGTATCGTCTTGTGATTCATGTAAACCTCCTGTATCTGTAAGAGTTAAAGGTTGTCGATTCGGCCAACGATCCGTTGGACGAGCGAAAGATAAACGAGGTTTACACGCAGTGCGCATACTTACGGAAATGTAACTGGCGCGTAACGCCGCTGGATATGCCGACACGAATCGTGCCGGAACCTTACGCAGAGCTTACAGGCTTGCAGCCGGCGTTCGCCCGTCCGGGGAGCGGCGGCTGCCAGCGGCATGAAAGTGAATCGTGACGCGCAGTCCGGGACGGTTGTCCGACAACTCGACTGACGCGCCGTGCAGGTCGGCAACGGCTTTCACGAGCGCGAGGCCGAGACCGCTGCCCGGCGTGGTCCGGCTGGCCTCCAGTCGATAGAAGCGGCGGAATACTTTTTCGCGCTCTGATGCGGGGATGCCCGGGCCCGTATCGGCCACGCAAAGTATTGGCGTGCCGGATTCCTCTCGCAGCTCGATGGTGATCCCCGCCCCCGCCGGACAGTGGCGAATCGGATTTTCGATGAGGTTTGCCACCATTTGCGTCAGCAACTCGCGGTCGCCGTGGATTGACTGGGTATGGACGACAACGGCCTCCAGCCGCTGGCCGCGATCTTCCGCGACCGGAGCGTATGTTTCGGAAACAGTGGACACGATTTGCCCGAGGTTCACATCCGAGAAACCCGCGCGCCGGGCTCCGGCCTCGATCTGGCCAATGCGCAACAGCGCCGAAAAGGTTCCCAGTATGGTGTCGAGTTCCGCGATGGACTGCTCGATCACCGGCGCACAGTCCGACCCCGTCGTTCCCTGCGCGGCCTCGAGCCGGTGACGCAGGCGGCTCAGCGGCGTACGCAGATCGTGGGCAATGTCGTCGCAGACCCGCTTCAGGCTCTCCATCAGCACCTGAATCCGATCGAGCATGGCGTTCAGGTTGATCGCCAGCTGGTCCATCTCGTCGCCGCTGCTGCGCGTCGGTACGCGCTTTGACAGGTTCCCTTCCATGATGAAGCGGGTGGTTCGGTTGATTTCCTCGATGCGGCGCAGGAACCCGACGACGAGTGCAGCGCCCCCAACTGCGGCAAGGAGTACCGTGATCGCGATGCCCCAGCCGAACGCCAGGACAATCGCTTCCTGTGCTTTCACCGCCCGGTAACGGCTCTCGCCCACGAGTAGAAACTCCCCGTTATCGAGCCGGTGCCCCTGCGCCAAGACGGGATACGCATTGGCCGGGTCGTCCGCCTTCGGGCGCCCGCCCGGGAACAGGAAGGACACGGGAAGCACGATCTCACCCTCCACGGGTTCCATCGGTGGAATATTGCCGGCAATGCGCTCTCCAGCCGCGTCCTGCAGCAGGTAATACCGTCGCGGCGAACGCAAATCCACCATCCTCAGCTGGATCGCACGCACGACGCGGTCGAGACCGCGGCCGCGATACAGCTCGACCAGCACTTGCGTCTCGCGCTCTACGGATTCGCTCACCTGCTGGTCGAGCGCTGCGAGCGTGATCCAATAGACGATGAAGAGCAGGATCGCGACCGACGCCCCGAAGACGGTGGCGTACCACGCGAGGAGACGGAAGCTCGTGCTGCGAAGGAAGCTATCTGGAGACACTAAGGGTGTATCCAGAGCCGCGCACCGTGTGGATCAGTTCCTCGTCGAATTCCCGGTCAACCTTGGCGCGCAGCCGGCTGATGTGGGTCTCGACCACGCTGGTGTGCGGGTCAAAGTGGAATTCCCATACATTCTCCAGAAGCATGGTCCGCGTGACGATTTGCCCGGCATAGCGCATCAGGTACTCGAGCAACCTGAATTCCTGCGGCTGCAGTTCGATTCGCTTGCTGCCTCGGATCACCGTGCGCTTAAGCCGATTCAGCTCGAGGTCTCCGACGCGCAGTACCGTTGCTTCTTCCGCCATGGGGGGGCGGCGCGCAAGCGCGTTCACTCGGGCGAGCAGTTCGGAAAAAGCAAAGGGCTTGGTGAGGTAGTCGTCAGCGCCGGCCTCCAACCCCTCGACGCGGTCATTGACCCCGCCCAGAGTGGTGAGGAGGAGTACCGGTGATCGGGTTCCTGCTGCACGGAGGGTCTTTACGATGGCAAGCCCGTCGAGGCCGGGGAGCATGCGGTCGATGACCAGGACGTCGTATCCGCTGCCGGACGCTCGCAGAAGTCCGTCGCGCCCGTTGTCCGCGTGTTCCACCACGTGTCCGTGCTCGCGCAGCCCGTTCGCCACGTACGCTGAGGTGTGCGAATCGTCTTCGATCAACAGAATTTTCATGGTGGCCGTAATGCAGCGAAACTGCAGGGAAGCCGTTGCATGGATCGTCGAGCGGCGACGGAGAAAGGCCCGTCGTTTCGCCGCCAAGAGCCGTGGTGCGGCATCATTCCCCGCCGGGTTCCTAAGATAGCGCAGCGTCCCCCGCGTCACAAGCAACCACTCGAGCCGAAATGGCCTTGTTTACCGAATCGTAATCTTCAGGCAATGACCAGGGAAACAAAGCCAATGTGCCGCCGTTCGCACCGCGCCTTGTTACGAGATGTCGGGACCGCGACACGCCTGGTGATTCACTCTTTGCAGGTGCCCCGGTATCGCGCCACGAAGCGACGGTCGATGTGGTCTTTCCACCGCCATACCCAACGGCCTTTCAAGACCATTCCGCCCCACGATGCGA
>CAZQJF010000542.1:0-3071 GCA_964593735.1 uncultured Streptomycetaceae bacterium
GCGAATATGTCATCACGGGCAAGGGCGTGGTCGTCATCCACCCGCGATCCACGGAATACGACGGGCTCATCACCGGAATCCCCAAGCGCACGGGCCCGCGCCCGGCGCAAGCAACCGAACGCGCGCCGGAGCCGAAGGCGACAAGGTAGGGCTTCTTTTGTAATGGAATGTGGTGCCAGCCAGATGGCCGCGAAACCCACATCAGCCCTGGCGCCCGGCCTGTCGAGCCTCTGCTTCGAGCACGCGCCCCTGCCGATGGCCTCCATCGAAGGACCCCGGCACATCGTGCGCTACGTCAATCCCGCCTTTTGCCGTCTGATGGAGAAAGCCGCGGAACAACTGGTGGGAAGCCCCTTCTCCGAAATGCTGTCGGACCAGGACTGCGTGACCTTGCTCGACCGAGTCTACCGCACGGGAAAACCCCAGAACCACATCGGGGAGCAACATTCCAAGCCCAGTCCCGTCTGCTGGACTTATACGATGTGGCCGGTGATTGCGGATGAACGCCCCGTGGGGGTCGTTATTCAAGTGACCGAGACCCCGCCGCTCCCTGAACGGATGGTCGCAATGAACGAGGCATTGATACTCGGGTCGGTGCGCCAGCATGAGCTCACCGAAGCCGCCCACTCGTCGAACGCCCAACTGCAAGAGGAAATCAGCGAGCGCAAACAGGCCGAGGAAGCGTTGCGCCGGGCGCAAGCGCTATTGTCCGACCGCGCCGGACAACTCGAAGGACTGGTGGCGGCGCGCACGGCGGAACTGACTGCAACGAACCAGCAGTTGGAAGCCCTCGTCTATTCCATTGCGCACGACTTGCGCGCGCCGCTGCGCGCCATGCAGGGTTTTTCAGCGCTGCTGGTAGAGGAGTCTGGCGCAGGGTTGAGTGAAACCGGCAGGGGCTACGCCGATCGGATCGACAAATCGGCGCAATTCATGGACGCCTTGCTGATCGACCTGCTCGCCTTCAGCCGCATCAGCCAGCAGCGCGTCGAACTGACTTCGGTGAACCTGGAGACGGTCGTTGAGTCCGCGCTTTCCCGCCTGCAGAAAGACATTCAGGAAAGGAACGCGCGCGTGGAAGTCTCCGGGCCGTGGCCGGTCGTGCTGGCGCACGAGCCTACCCTGACCCAGGTACTATTCAATCTGACGAGCAACGCCTTGAAATTTGTCGGCCCGGGCGTGCAGCCGCTGGTGCGGCTGCGGGCGGAAGAACGAACGGAGTTCATTCGCGTCTGGGTGGAAGACAACGGCGTTGGCATCGCGCCCGGCTATCAAGACCAGATCTTCCGGCTGTTCACCCGCCTGCATGGCGAGAAGTATCAGGGTACCGGCATCGGCCTGGCAATTGTTCAGAAGGGAGTCGAACGCATGGACGGACGGGTGGGCGTGGAGTCCGCTCCCGGCCAGGGCAGCCGCTTCTGGTTCGAGGTGCGGAAGGTGTGAAGCCTTTTGACCTTTTCGGCTGAAGCCTGCTTCCATCAAAGCGATTTACCGTCCTGCGTTATATGAACGAAAAACAAACCATCCTTCTGGTGGACGACAGCGAGAACGATCTGCTCCTCATGCGCGCCGCCTTCAAGAAAGCCGGATTCGACTTTCCGTTGCAAGAGGTGCGCAACGGAGAGGAGGCTATCGCCTACCTGAAGGGCGATGCCCCTTATAGCGACCGCAATGCGTTTCCGTTGCCGACGGTCATGCTGCTGGACTTGAACATGCCGATGAAAAATGGATTCGACGTGCTGGCCTGGGTGCGCGCTCAGCCGGGGCTCCAACGCCTCACGACTATCGTTCTGACCGCTTCGATGCGCACGGAAGATGTGGAGCGGGCGTTCGACCTGGGAGCAAATTCCTTCCTCCTCAAACCGGGCAGCCTCGAAGCGCTGGTAGACATGGCCCGATGCCTGCGGGACTGGATTCGGATCAGTCATTTCCCGCCGCTCGAGGTGCAGTGATCCAAAAAAACGCAGTTGGCCACGGAAGCACACGGAAAGGCACGGAAAAATCAGACAATCATTCTTCAGCAGTACGCCACCTTGCTGGTGACGCAATGTGAATACGCACCTCGTTGTTCGTCCGTGGGATTCCGTGTGTTTCCGTGGCTAAACTGCCGTTTCTAGGGTGATTCAGGGGAAGTGTCGCCCCTTTTCTTCCGCGCCTCTGCCGTAAGTCTGTGCGGCTGAGGCTAGACGTTGAACCGGAAGTGTACGATGTCCCCGTCCTGCACCACGTACTCGCGCCCCTCCAGCCGGTACTTCCCGGCCTTCTTGGCCGCGACCTCGCTGCCGAGTGCTATGAAATCGTCGTAAGCGACGACCTCGGCGCGGATGAAGCCCTTCTCGATGTCGGCGTGGATGGCGCCGGCGGCGCGGGGGGCTGGAGTGCCGCGGCGGATGGTCCAGGCGCGGCACTCGTCCTCGCCGGTCGTAAGGAAGCTGACGAGCCCGAGGGCCCGGTAGACCTCCCGGACCATGATGTCGAGGACCGGCTCGCATACGCCGAGCATCTCGCGGAAATCCTTCCGATCCCTCTCGGGCATGGCCTGGATTTCGCCCTCGGACTTGGCGCAACAGGCGAACGTCGGGATGCCGGCTACGGGCAGGCGCAAGCGCGCCAGGACCTCGGTCGCCGGCTTCGGGATGTCGTCCTCGCCCACGTTGGCCACGGCCAGGATGGGACGCGCCGTCAGGAAGGCGTAAGCCCGCAGTTCGGGAGAGGCCGCGAGGCTCGCATCTTCGTAGATGCGCTGGCCGTTATCGAGGAGCTTGCGGCAACGATTGAGTGCATCGCGCTCGTCGCCCGGCATGCCGGGCTTGCCCCTCTTGCGCTCGAGTTCGTCGCGTTCGAGGCGCGTCTCGACCAGCATCAGGTCGGCCAGGATCATTTCGGACAGCAGCGTGTCGAAGTCCGCGCGCGGGTCGTTCAGGCCCTCCTCATCGAAGCCACGCGCAACGAGCAGGAAGGCGTCCATCGGCTTGACCAGGTTCAGGAACCCGGCGTCCAGGGCCGACTTGTTCGTCTTTCTCTCGTCCTTGTGAGGGGCGTGCGCCTCGACGAGCTCGATGACGGCGTGA
>CAZQJF010000543.1:0-3057 GCA_964593735.1 uncultured Streptomycetaceae bacterium
AGATGACCTGGTCGTAGTCGATCGTGGAATTCAGGATGGCACGGCATACTTCCTGCGGCGTGCCGAATTGTGGGCACACGAAATCAGCCGCCCATCCCTTGCGGTGAGCGGACGTTTCCTTGCTCCCGACCGCAGCGTTTACCTTCGCCGAGCGGTATCCGGAGTTGATGTGAATGGAATGGCCGAGCAGCTCGCGCACTTTCTCCAGCGCCAGCGCGAGCTCCGCCAGGTTGGAGATCGTCTCGGCGTCCGGCGTATTGTCCAGCGCCTTGCGCGCCGCGACTTCTGAGCGCGTCAGTTCATCGAGCGTGAAATGCTCGCTCAGGTTCACAGCAGCAGCCCCGCGACGAACGCCACGCCCAGCACCGCCGCGCACGTGACGAACGTCCACGGCTTGCGAAAGCCGGCGATCAGCACAAGGACCTTCTCGGTCCACGATTCACAGTGGGCCAACGCACGGTTTAAATCTTCGCGTTTCATATCGTCGCTCCTTTCCCGTTCTTCGCCTTCAGCTCCATGTACCACTTCACCATCGCGCCTTGACACAGACCCCACGGCCCGAGCACGGCGGCGATGATGGCTGCCCGCTCCGCTCCACTCGTGCCCTTAACGTCGGCATAGCCGAAGTTGAATGCCCACTCCATCGCCCTGACGCTCAACACGAGCGTAATGCCGAGCACCAGCATCGCGTCGATGTGGTGACGTTCCACCCAATCCCAGAACGTGCGGCTGGTCACTTTCGCGGCCACTCCAACCTGCACGATCGCGCTTTGGTCGGCAACCCGATCCTTGGCGTCGCCGCGCCGATTCTGGTCGCTATTGGTTCTGTCCTCACTCATCACTCAACACTCAAAACTCAAAACTCAAAATTCCGCCCCGTCAGGGGAGGTACCTCAGCCGGCACACGATCCAGCCGTACGGGTGGTAGATCTGCCCGCTCTGGATGAACTCGATCAGGGAGATCTGGCACAGGACCTCCGGCAGCGCGCGGCAGAACGCCTTCACCTCGGCGAGCATCGTCAGCTCGGCGTCCTCGATTTCCGACGGCTTCACCGTCTCGGCGAGCTTTAAGTCGCCGAACAGGATGATGTCCTGATGGCCGTCCTGCGCCTCGTAGCCGGCCAGGTTGGTGTAGCTGCTCTCCCCGCGCGAGAGCAGCGTGTAGACGCCGGCTGCCAGGTCCCCGGCGGGCATGTCATTGGGGTTGACCAGGTCGCGCGTGACGATGCGCGCCGGAAACTGTGCCGCCATTGCGCTCTTGATCGAGTTCATGCGCGCGGGGTCGAGGTCGCTCATGCGAAGATTTCCCGCAGGCTCTTGTTCACGGCGGCGGCGACCATCACCCGGATCTTGGGGTCCATGAGGTCCCGCGTCGGCGCGACAAACGGATGGGGCTTCGTGCCGTGCTCCTTGATGTAGAGCGCTAAGCCCCAGGCGCGGTCGCGGATCTCCGCGAGTTGCGACCGGCGGCTGGCACTGCCCTTGCGGCCCTTGAGCGTGATCCCGGCGCGCTGCTTGACGTAGTCCTCGAGCTTGGACGGATCGGGCATGTAGGACGCCCGTCCCGCGGCCGGCCCGGTGCCCTCCTCGACCATGCGGGCATAGTTCACACCAGGCGCCACGAAGTAGCGCATCTCACCGATGCGCAGCGGGCGGATGGACAGCAGCAGCGCGCTGCGGGCGGCTGATCGGTTGCTCACCAGCGCCGCCTTCATCTCGCGCGCGGTTTCTTCGGCTCCACGGCTCAAAGCGTCGCTCACGTTGCGTTGAATAACCCCCGGCGCTTTCGCCAGCCCGGCGGCCACCAGCCGATCGTCCAGCGTGATCCGGATTTCGGTCCCGCTCATGCCGCTTCCCTCCACTCTTTCAGGAAAGCCTCGTAGAGGAAGCTCGGCGTGCCGTTCCTCGGCTGGCTGCTGAAACCCTCGCGCACCACCACCGGCTTCTGGATGTTCCTCATCGCCATCTCGCGCATGGCCTCGGCCTGGGCGCGCAGCAGCAGCAGCCCGCGGTCGCTGGCAGCCACCGTGGTCTGCGCCGCTTCGGCGTTGATCACGTGCCCCGCCTGGTAATAGAACTTGAACTCCGAGCCCAGCACCGTGATGTGGCTCTCGATCGGGGGCGGGTCGAGACTCAACTTCCGCGTGACCGGGTTGGCACTGGTCTCCACCGTCCTGACGTTCGGCAGCCGGCCGGGATAGCCCTTCTCCCACGGCTTGGGGGCCGCGCGCGGAGCGATCCCCCACAGGTGGGACTTGTAGGCGAGGAACAGCGCCGGCGCGTCGTAATCCGCCTGGTCAGCGACGAGCGCCAGTGTGCCGACCAGCGTGCGCGGGCGCTTCTCGCCCAGGGCGAGCGCCGCAACAGCGAGGTGGCGCTTGAAGTCCGCATCGGCTGCCGCGGTGAAAACACTGGCCGAGTCCTGGAGTGATGCCTTCAGGTCCGCGGCCAGGTCCGCTTCGCTCATGGTCCCGGGCATCGGGCCTTACTCCTCTCTGCCGCCTCCGCCCGAAGCCACTCTGTCCGCGCGGTCCAGCGTCTCTTCCGAGATCGCCGACAGGATGGTCTTACGCGCCGCCGGGCTGTTCTTGACCATGCGAGCGTGTTCGAGGTCCTCCAGGCGCGTCAGGTTCTCGTCTGACAGGCCCGGGATCGCGGCGATGATGTCATTGGCTGCCTTTTCCGAAAGCTCGGCGAGCTCGTCCCTGGCCTTGGGCGCCGGCTCAGTGGCCTTCACGGGGCGCAGGTGCTCCGGGACCTGGGAGGGGTAGAAGTGCCGCGTCTCTCCGGGCGGGATCATGTCGGCGCCGACGTAGATCGGCATTTTGGTGTTGTTGGTAACTGGGCAATTCTTCTGTTCCGGCTTATCGGGTTCCATCGGGGTGTCCTTTCGTTATTCCGCTCATTTGCCGCGCTGCCCGCCCCGGCCGTTAAAACTCGGCCGGGGCGGGGTCGCTTCTGCTCGCGGGGGGGGGTTATGGGTTGACAGGCTCTCTTACGCCACGCGATCCACGCGGGCGGCCGCGCCGTAGACCACCATCGAGGTGTACGCGCCCT
>CAZQJF010000544.1:0-3042 GCA_964593735.1 uncultured Streptomycetaceae bacterium
TCCTTCATCCTTCATCCTTCATCCCTCATCCCTGTGCCACCGGCTCGAGACCTCTTGCCTCGAGTACGCGCGCGGAGGCGGGCGTCGAGAGGAAGTCGAGGAAAGCGCGCGCAGCAGCCGGCTGCGGTGAGCCCCCAAAGACGCCCCCCGCGGAAACGGTGGTAGCCTGCAGTTCCTGCGGCAGCGGACCCACCAGGTCTATGCCCGGCACAGCCATCAGCTCGGGAATCTGCTGCACTGCCATCTCCGCTTTGCCCGCGGCGACCAGTTCGCCGATCAGCCCGCCCGGCTGCCGCACGGCCCTGGTCTTCATGGGTTCGGCGATTCCCAGACGCTCGATCAGGCCTGCGAAGTGGATGCCGCTCGCGCCTTCCTGCGTGTAGGCGACGGATTTCGCGTTGAGCAGCGCGCGTTTGAAGGCGTCGACGGTACCGATGTCGGGCCTGGCCGCTCCTGCCCGCACGGCAATGCCGACGCTGCAGCGGGCGAGCAGGCGGCTGCTGCCGGCCACGATCCTGCCTTGCTTCGCCATTTCATCGAGCGCGGACGAGCCGCAAATGACGACGTCCGGCGTTTCTCCGCCGGCGATGCGCCTCAGGATGGCCTTCGCCGGGTCGTAGCTCACCTCGACTTTGTTCCCGCTCGCGCGCTCGAACACGGGCACCAGCTCGTCCATCACCGCGCGCATGCTGTTGGAAGTGAGTATCTTTATGGTGGCGGGCATCGTTTGGCTCCCTGGCGGCGTGTGAAAATGCAGAATCGGTGAATGGCAAATCGTGAAGGGTGGATAGTAAGACGATTCAGCAGGTCTTTGCACCCGATGTTATCGATCATGACAATCCATTTCTTGCCGGTTATAAGCTCGCTTGTTAGCATGATCGCGAACAGCCACTGGCAGCGATACCGGGACGGGCGGCGTACATGGCAACCAGTAACAGAGTAAGCATCGGCGGTACCACGGTTTATGTCCCCACCGGCGAGGCGGACACCGCGACCGGCAAGCTGGCGCCGCGGCTCGAGACTTTGCGCGGCGCCCGCATCGGGATCCTGGACAATTGCAAGGAATTCGCCGACGTGGTGCTGGCCGGCGTGGCCGAAGCCCTGCAGCGCGACTATGGCGTCGAGGTGGTGAAGGTCTGGCGCAAGAGCTACCTCGGCATCCCTTCACCGTTCGCGCAGGAGATGGCGAAGGAGTGTGACGCCGTCATCAACGGCGTCGGCCACTGAGGGTCGTCGACCCCCTGGACCGCGCGTGACGCGGCCGCTCTCGAAGACCTCGGTGTCCCCACCGTCACCGTCATCAGCACCGCTTTTGCGCCGCTCGCGCAGGTCGTAGGTACCGGCATCGGGCACGTGAGCTTGCCGATCGTAGTGGTGCCGCACCCCGTGGGCGATCGTGATCGGGAACTGGTGAAACGCAGGGGTCGGGAGATCGCGCAGGAATGCGTGCGCGTGCTAACGACGCCCGCAGAGAAACTGGCGCTCGAGTTCGAAGGCAAGCAGTATCCGCTTCCCGACGCAGTAATGCCGCGCTGACGAGTGTCGAAAGTCGTATGCAGCGGCATATCCCTCACCCCCAACCTGGCCCCTCGCTGCTTCGCGGCTCTCCCCGGAGGAGAGGGGAGCGTCCAGGTGCAAATACGCTATGGCGTCTTTGCACATACGGAAGGAGGCCGCGATGAAAGCCGAGCATCCTCCCATCGCGGAAACGCACGAGTCGTTCGACCGCGTCAACGAGTATTTCTACGAGCGCGGCTGGACGGACGGCCTGCCGATCGTGCCGCCCACGGAAGAGCGGGTGCGGGCAATGCTCACTGGAATGCCCGGCCACGATGCCGACGAGCTGGTAAGCGTCGTCCCGCCGAAGAACGGCAGGGCGACGATGCGGCAGATCGCGGTCAATGCCGTCATGGCCGGCGCCCGGCCGGAATATCTGCCCGTCGTGGTGGCGGCGCTGCAGGCGGTATCCGAGCCGCAATACGGCCTGTCTCACCGGCAGACTACGACGCACGCGGGCGCCCCCCTCGTCATCGTGAATGGCCCGATCGCAGGGCGGCTGAAGATCAACGGCGGCAGGGGCCTGTTCGGCCCGGGGTGGAGGGCCAACGCAACCATAGGACGCGCGTTGCGGCTGGTCCTGGTCAATGTCGGCGGCGCCGGTCCTGCCGTGGACGCCTCGCAGACGGGCCATCCGGGCAAGTACACCTACTGCATCGCCGAATACGAATCGGCGAGCCCGTGGGAGCCGCTGCACGTCGAGCGCGGACATGCGCGGGAGCAGAGCGTAGTGACGGTGGTGAACACGGAAGCGCCCCACAGCATGACGGAGAACATCCAGACCGACCCGGACGAGATCATAAGGACGTTCGCTTCGTGCATGGCGACGCTGGGGGTGAACAATCTCTATTCCCAGGGCCATCCAGTGCTCGTGATGGGCATCGAGCACGCGCACCACATCGCCGCCGCGGGATGGAGCAAGCAGGACGTGAAGCACGCCCTCTTCGAGCGGGCGCGCCAGCCGTGGGGCCTCATGAAGAACCGCGGCAAGTCGAAGGGGCCGCGCTTTCCGGAGTTTGTGGACAAGAATGACGACAATTCCATGGTGCCCATCGTGTGGGAGGCTGCCGATCTCATCCTCATCGTGGGTGGCGGCGCGGGCGGCAAGTCGATGTTTCTGCCGACCGCGGGCGGGCAGAGTCTTTCCGTATCCAAACCGGTCGAGAGCCATGCAGCATAAACAGTGGTGTCTGACCATGGGAAAGCTCGCGCAGGCCGACGAATGCTGAAGAGCATATGGGCGGAGCTGGGGATGGCCAAATGACGCAGGGCAAGACGAAGGATGCCGGGGTCAAAGCGCTATCCGCCGAGCCGTTGGCGGCGCACGTCGCGAAATTCATCACGGAGACGCGCTACGGCGATATTCCTCCCGAGATGGTGCGCACGGCGAAAAAACACATACTCGACACCCTGGCAGCCTGCCTCGCCGGCGTGCCGGCGGAGGGCAGCGCGATCGTCCGACGCTACATCGAGCAGCTCGGTTGC
>CAZQJF010000545.1:0-3037 GCA_964593735.1 uncultured Streptomycetaceae bacterium
AAAATCTTAGCAGCGCCGCCTCGTGGACTCAACCGCCACCAACTGTGGCAGGGTAAAATATCGTGCTCGCGAAAAAAAGGGAGTGAACACGGTGAACAAGCCACTCGTCGGCATCGTCATGGGCAGCACGAGCGACTGGGACGTGATGCAGCACGCGGCGCGCAGCCTGGCGGATTTCGGCGTGGCCCACGAAACCCGGGCGCTTTCCGCGCACCGCACGCCCGACCTCCTGATCGAATGGGTGGACGGGCTCATCAAGACCGGCGCGAAATGTTTCATCGCGGGCGCCGGTGGCGCCGCCCATCTCCCCGGCGTGGTCGCTGCCAGAACGACCCTGCCGGTGCTTGGGGTGCCGATGCCGTCGAAGCACTTGCAGGGTCTCGATTCGATGCTGTCCATCATCCAGATGCCGAAAGGCATTCCGGTGGCGACTTTCGCGATCGGCGAAGCCGGCGCGGCCAATGCCGGCCTGTTCGCGGTGGCCATGCTCGCGCTCGAGGATGCCTCGCTCGCGAAGAAGCTGACGGCATTCCGGAAGAAACAAGCTGAGTCAGTTCGAGCTGCAAAGCTGCCTGAATTGAAGTGATTCGTTGCTCGTCACTCGTGATTCGTCGGTTGCAGTAGCGACTTCGGGTGCAGTACGAGCAACGAGAAACGAGTCACGAACCACTCCTTCGATCCGAAAAATGACCTCCAATAACTCCACCCTGTTTGAATCCGACCTCAAGAGCCTGAAATTCCTCCACCGCGGCAAGGTGCGCGATCTGTACGCGGTGGGCGAGGACAGGCTGCTCGTCATCCAGAGCGACCGGCTCTCGGCGTTCGACGTGGTCCTGCCCGATCCGATCCCCGGGAAGGGCAGCGTGCTCACCGAGATGTCGTTCTTCTGGTTCAGCAAGCTCGGTCACGTCATTCCGAATCACCTTACCGGCGTCGCGCCGGAAACGGTCGTTGCGCCGGACGAGCGCACGCAGGTGGCGGGCCGCGCGATGGTGGTGCGCAGGTTCAAGCCGCTGATGATCGAAGCGGTGGTGCGCGGCTACATCATCGGCTCGGGCTGGAAGGACTATCAGCAGACGGGCATGGTGTGCGGCATCAGGCTGCCCGCGGGGCTGAAAGAAGCCGAGAAGCTGCCCGAGGTGATATTCACCCCGGCCACCAAGGCGCCGGCCGGAGAGCACGACGAGAACATCTCCTACGCGGCGGCGGAGAAGGTCGTCGGCGTGGACCTCGCGGCGAAGGTGCGCGCCATTTCCATGCAGCTCTACAGCGAGGCCGCCGCGTATGCGAGAACCAGGGGCATCATCATTGCCGATACCAAATTCGAATTTGGTGTTGATGATAAGGGCGGGCTCGTGCTCATAGACGAGATTCTCACCCCGGATTCGTCCCGTTTCTGGCCGGCGTCGGAGTACCGAGTCGGTATCAGCCCACCCTCTTTCGACAAGCAGATCGTGCGCAACTGGCTGGAGACCCAGCCGTGGAACAAGAAAGCTCCGGCGCCGAAGCTGCCGCCGGAGGTGCTGAAGAAGACTTCGGAGAAGTATCGCGAAGTGCTGAGGCTTTTGACCACCTGAGCGGCGGTCAAAGCCTTAGACCCGTTTCAAAATGACCGAAACGGGCCCAGAGGGAAGCCTGTGCTCGACAACGTGCATGGCCAACGTACGAGCCACGTCGTGGGCCAGCCCTGATAGACCGCGATCGCCAGGATCACTGCTATTCCTCCGCGCGGGCAGTTGCTGAGAGAACAATATCACTTACATAATCGGATTCCTGCTTCCGGCGGGCTCTTCGACGGCGCTCAGGACAGGCTTGGCGTCTTGGCGGCCAATCTCCGCGTGCAGGGCGGAGGGCAGCGTTTAGCAAGGAGGATTCCCATGATCATAGGCATGCTGATATTCCCGAACCTGACGCATCTCGATTTCGCCGGCCCGCACGAAGTGTTCACCAGGATGCCGGGGTGCGAAGTAAAAGTGATCGCGAAGTCATTGCAACCGGTCACGGCGCAGAGCGGGCTCAAGGTCATCCCCGATTCGACTATCGGTGACATTCCGCAGGTGGACCTGTTGTTCGTGCCGGGCGGGCCGGGTGTCGGCGCGATGATGGAAGACGCCGAAGCCCTCGAATTCCTGCGCCGCCAGGCCAATGGGGCCAAGTATGTAACGTCGGTATGTACTGGCGCCCTCGTCCTCGGGGCCGCGGGCCTGCTCAAAGGCTACCGGGCCACCACGCACTGGGGTTCCCTCGACCTCCTGCCCGTATTCGGCGCGACGCCGTTGCCGGACCGGGTTGTGATCGACCGCAACCGCATCACGGGCGGCGGCGTCACGGCGGGGATCGATTTCG
The DNA here is from genome assembly GCA_964593735.1 of uncultured Streptomycetaceae bacterium. Taxonomy (GTDB): domain Bacteria; phylum Pseudomonadota; class Gammaproteobacteria; order Burkholderiales; family SG8-41; genus SG8-41. The sequence continues at coordinate 2,347 of CAZQJF010000545.1, forward strand.
GGTTGACGGTCGCGGCGAAACTGTTCGGGGACAAGACGGCGAAAGCGATCCAGCTCGGGCTGGAGTACAACCCCGAGCCGCCGTTCAACAGCGGGCATCCCTCGACGGCCGAGGCCGCGATCGTCGAGGAAGAGCGCCGCAAGCGCGCGCCCATGCAGGCGGCGCGGCTGGAGCAGGCCAGGCGCGCGGCGCGGCTGTACTGCGCCTGACTTCGTTTGAGCTATGGCGATCGCAGGCGCAAAATGCCGTTTTCGAACAACAAAGGAGTGGATGAATGGCACAGGGTGAAGTACGGGGATATACGGTGGGCGCTCGCTCGACCGATACGTTCGGGCGGGTGCTGTGCAACGCCCGCAACCATCATTTCATCGTCGACGGCCCGGTCCAGAACGGCTGTCCCGGTGAGGCCGTCACGCCTGCGGAGATTTTCCTTGCCGGCATCGCTGCTTGCGGCGTCGAGCTCGTGCAGGCCATCGGCCGGGACCAGCAGCTCGCCCCGCAGGTCAGCGTGGAAATCGAGGGCGCACTCGACCGCAGCAACCCGGTCCGGCAGGACGTCACGGTGTTCAACTCGGTCCATCTCCGCTTTCACCTCACCGGCGTGACGCAAGCGCAGGGCAACGACCTGATCGAGCGCTTCAAGGGCAGGTGACCGCTCTACGGCAGCGTCGCAGTTGCGACGCCGGATGTG
>CAZQJF010000546.1:0-3031 GCA_964593735.1 uncultured Streptomycetaceae bacterium
TTAAGACTGCGCTGCGCTCAACAGGATGGTCAGACGACCTCGGCCCACAAGTCGTGGGTATCGGCGCGCGTTACGCGCACGTTGGCGAATTGCCCGGCCTTGAGTTTGCCCGCGGGAGCGACATGGACCGTGCCGTCTATCTCCGGCGCATCGGCGCTGCTGCGCGCGCGAGCGCCCTCGGCGTTGACTTCATCCACGAGCACGGTGAGCGTCCTGCCCAGCTTGCGCCGGAGCCGCCGCGCGCTGATTTTTTCCTGAAGCTTCATGAATTGCGCGCGCCGCTCACGTTTCAGGCCGTCCGGCACGTGACCCGGCAAGGCGTTGGCGGCAGCGCCTTCCACCGCCGAGTAGGCGAAACAGCCGACGCGATCCAGCTCCGCTGCCTCCAGGAATGCGAGCAGCTCGGCGAATTCGGCTTCGGTTTCGCCGGGGAACCCGACGATGAACGTGCTGCGGATCGTGATGTCGGGGCAGATTTCGCGCCAGCGCCGGATCCGCGCGAGATTGTCCTCCGCGCTCGCCGGCCGTTTCATCATCCTCAGGATGCGCCGGCTCGCGTGCTGGAACGGCACGTCGAGGTAGGGCAGCAGCCCGCCTTCCGCCATCAGCGGCACGACCTCGTCCACGTGGGGATACGGATAGACGTAGTGCAGCCGCACCCACACACCGAGCCCGCCCAACTCGCGTGCAAGCTCCGTCATGCGCGTCCTCAACGGCCGGCCGCGCCAGAAGCCGGTGCGGTACTTCACGTCCACGCCGTACGCGCTCGTGTCCTGCGATATCACGAGGAGTTCCTTCACTCCCGCCCCGACCAGGTTTTCCGCTTCCTGCAGCACTTCTCCTACGGGCCGGCTCACCAGGTCGCCGCGCATGGAAGGGATGATGCAAAAGGTGCAACGGTGGTTGCATCCTTCGGCGATCTTCACGTACGCGTAATGCTGCGGCGTGAGCTTGATGCCCTGGGGCGGGACCAGACTGGTGTAGGGATCGTGCGGCTGCGGCAGATGCCGGTGTACCGCCTGCATGACTTCGGCGGTCGCGTGCGGGCCGGTCACCGCGAGCACGCGCGGATGCGTTTTCCTGACGACGTCTCCTTTTGCGCCGAGGCAGCCGGTGACGATCACCTTGCCGTTCTCGGCGAGCGCTTCGCCGATCGCGTCGAGCGATTCGGCGACCGCCTCGTCGATGAAGCCGCAGGTGTTGACGACGACGAGATCCGCGTCTTCATAGCGCGGGGCGATCAGGTAACCCTCGGCGCGCAGCTGCGTGAGGATGCGCTCCGAATCAACCAGCGCTTTGGGACAGCCGAGCGAGACAAATCCGACCCTAGCAGTCTGACGGCCCTGGCGGTCCGCCAGACTGTCAACAGCAAGACCGCCCGAGCCCTTGGAAGTGGACTTGACTGAACCCTTCCTTGCAACGTCGGCAGCGCCGACTCGGTTTCCGTAGCCCATCTTGCTAATTTCTTGCGGGCGGTCTTGCCTAAGGAATATATCGGGTGACAGGCCGATATATTCCTAGCTCTTGCCGCCGCCCGAGTCGGGTTTGTGACCGTCCTTGTTGGCCTCGTCCGCGGGCTTGGCGTCGTTCCCCTGGCGGTAGGCGCCGCCGGTGAAATCGGGGAACGGAAAGTTTCCGAAGAGATTGCGGGTCTGCTGCTGCAACTGCGTCTGCATTTCCATGAACGCGTTGGCGCTTTGCTCGAGGTAGCGGCCCATGAGGCCCTGTATCGCGGGACCCTGCATCTTCAGGAAATCGCTCCACGCGTCGGTGTTGAGCATGGGATTCTCGCCGTAGATGTGCCGCGACTGATCCTGGAGCCGTTTCTGGATTTCGATGAACGTGTGGATATTCTTTTCCAGATAGCTCCCCATCATGCCCTGCATGGCGTTGCCGTAAAAACGGATGATCTGGGACAGCATGTCGCTCGAAAACATGGGTGCGCCCGCCGTTTCCTCCTCCAGGATGATCTGCAGGAGAATGGCGCGCGTCAGGTCTTCGCGGGTCTTGGCGTCTTCGACTTTGAAGTTGACCTGGTCCAGGACCAGCTTTTTGACGTCCGCAAGCGTGATGTAACTGCTTGTTTCGGTGTCATAAAGCCGGCGGTTGGGGTATTTCTTGATGATCCTCGAGTCTTGCGCCATGGGTGCCTGCCCGTCAGGAATCAGTCCACATTATTGCAGAGCGGCAGCGTTTGTGCAATCTAAGGGATTGAAAGATATCGGTAATTCAACCGGGTGCCGCGCGCGTGATGCTGTGCGGCATCGCCGGGCGATACAGCGCACGCGCACTCGTCACTGCATGTGCTGCCCGCCGTTGATCGCGATGTTGGCGCCGGTGACGAAAGCGGCTTCCTCCGAGCACAGGTAGGCGACCAGTCCGGCGACTTCCTCCGGCTTGCCGAGCCGCCCCAACGGGATCTGGGGAATGATTTTGCTGTCGAGCACTTCCTTGGGAATCGCGAGCACCATTTTCGTTCCGATGTAACCCGGCGAGATCGTATTGACGGTCACGCCTTTGCGGGCGACTTCCTGGGCGAGGGCCTTGGTGAAGCCGTGCATGCCGGCCTTGGCGGCCGAATAGTTGGTCTGGCCGAAGGCGCCTTTCTGGCCGTTGACCGAGGAGATATTGATGATGCGTCCCCATCCCCGCTCGACCATGCCATCGCACACGGGCTTGGTCATGTTGAATATGCTGTCGAGATTGGTGCGCAGCACCGCGTCCCAGTCGACTTTGTTCATCTTCTTGAAAGTCGTGTCGCGCGTAATTCCCGCGTTATTCACGAGAATGTCGATCGGTCCGGTTTCCGCCGCGATTTTGTCGGCGGCTTTCTGGCACGAGTCGAAATCGGCAACATCGACCGGCACGGCGCGCACGTCGTGGCCCTTGCCCTTCATTTCCCTGAGCCACTCTGCCGACTTGGTATTGCCCGGCGAGTAGGTGGTTACCACCTGGATACCCATCGCGGCGAGCTTCAGGCAGATCGCCTCGCCCAATCCTCCCATACCGCCGGTAACGACTGCGACGCGTT
>CAZQJF010000547.1:0-3029 GCA_964593735.1 uncultured Streptomycetaceae bacterium
GACGTCGAAGTGCGCGGCTACAGCGGCGCGACGCCCTACGTGCGCTTCGGCGACTGGCCGGCGGTCCTCGTCGCGCTGCTGGCGCTCGCGTTCGTCGCGCTGCGAGGGCGCTCCCGGTAAAATCTGCGCCCGATGCTCACCTTTCAGCAGCTCATCCTTCGCCTGAACGACTTCTGGGACCGCCGCGGCTGCGTGCTGCTGCAGCCCTACGACATGGAAATGGGCGCGGGCACCTTCCACACCGCGACCTTTCTGCGCGCGATCGGCCCGGAGCCCTGGAGCGCGGCCTACGTGCAGCCATCGCGCCGGCCCAAGGACGGCCGCTATGGCGACAATCCGAACCGCCTCCAGCACTATTACCAGTACCAGGTTGTTCTCAAGCCCTCCCCCGCGGACATTCAGGACATCTATCTCGAATCGTTGGTCGGCCTCGGTATCAACCCCAAGGAACACGACATCCGCTTCGTCGAAGACGACTGGGAATCCCCCACCCTCAATGCCTCGGGCCTGGGCTGGGAGGTGTGGCTCGATGGAATGGAGATAACGCAATTCACCTACTTCCAGCTCGTCGGCGGACTCGACTGCAGACCAGTGCTCGGTGAAATTACCTACGGTCTGGAGCGCCTGGCAATGGTCCTGCAGGACAAGGAATCAGTTTACGACCTGGTCTGGACCCGGGGCGTGAGCTATGGCGATGTCTATCTGCAAAACGAGAGAGAGCAGTCGCGCTACAACTTCGAGCTGTCGAACGCGGAAATGTTGTTCCGCCATTTCGGAGATTTTGAGACTGAGGCTAAGCGTCTGATCGAGGCGCAGTGCGTACTGCCCGCCTACGAGATGGTCCTCAAGTGCTCGCACGCCTTCAACCTGCTCGACGCGCGCGGCGCCATCTCCGTCACCGAGCGCGCCGCCTACATCGGCCGCGTCAGGGCGCTGGCCCGCGCCGTCGCCCAGGCTTACTACGAATCGCGCGAGCGGCTCGGCTTCCCGATGCTCAAGGCCGCCTAGATGGATGCAACGCTGCTGGTCGAACTGCAGACCGAAGAACTGCCGCCGAAATCCCTCGCGAAGCTGGCTGAAGCATTCGGCTGGAGTCTCCACGCCGATTTGAAGGCGGGTCACTTTCTCGCGGACGAAGCCACGACTAGCATTTACGCCACGCCACGCCGCATTGCCGTCAGCATTTCCAATGTCAGAGACGCAGCGCCCGACTTTGAAGTCATCGTCAAGGGGCCTGCGGTAAAGTCCGGGCTGGACGGCTCCGGAAACCCCACAAAAGCCCTCCTTGGATTCGCCAACAAGAGAGGCGTGACCATCGATAAGTTGATTCGCGTAAATGACGGGAAGCAGGAAGTATTTGCCCATAGGGATCTCGCCAAGGGCGGTCACCTCGACACCAACCTGGAACTCAAAGTCGAGGAGGCGCTTAGGCGCTTGCCGATACCGAAGATGATGCGCTGGGGTGCTGGTGACGCAGCATTTGTGCGCCCGGCGCATGGTCTCGTCATGCTTCACGGAACCCGCCGGGTTCCCGGCACGGTGCTTGGCGTCAAATCGGGCAAGATCACCCGCGGTCACCGCTTCATGGGCACAAGCGAGATCGCCCTCGCAAGCGCGGATACCTATGAAGCCACGCTCCTCGGCGAGGGCATGGTGATGGCGGACTTCTCGAAGAGAAAGTCCGAAATCGACAGACAGCTGATCGCGCAAGCGCATCACCACGGCGCGGGCCTGGGCGAATACCAGCCGCTGCTTGATGAAGTGACGGCTCTCGTCGAGCACCCCAGTATCTACGTCGGGGAATTCGACAAGGCCTTCCTGGAAGTGCCGCAGGAATGCCTGATCCTGACCATGCGGCAGAACCAGAAGTACTTTCCCCTATTCGACGCATCGGGCAGTCTGACCGGAAAGTTCCTCATCGTGTCGAACATGCAGGTCGCCGATCCGCGCCACATCATCGGTGGCAACCAGCGCGTGGTGCGGCCCAGGCTGGAGGATGCGCGCTTCTTCTTCGACCAGGACCGCAAGCAGCGACTCGAAGAACGGGTTCCGCTTCTGGCCAAAGTCGTCTATCACAACAAGCTCGGCAGCCAGCTGGACCGCGTGCAGCGCATCAAGCTGCTCGCCGGGAAGATCGCGCGGGCGCTCGGTGCCGATGCGATGCTGGCGGAGCGCGCGGCAGAACTCGCCAAGGCGGACCTGCTCACCGGCATGGTGGGCGAGTTTCCGGAACTGCAAGGCGTCATGGGGCGCTACTACGCGCTGCACGACAAGGAACCCGCCGCCGTCGCGGATGCGATCGAAGCGCATTACCGCCCGCGCTTCGCCGGCGACCGCCTTCCCGAGGGACCGGTGGCCTGCGCAGTCGCGCTCGCCGACAAACTCGACGCAATCGCCGGCATGTTCAGCATCGGACAGCAGCCGACCGGCGACAAGGATCCGTTCGGCCTGCGCCGGGCGGCGCTCGGCATTGTGCGGATCCTGGTGGAGAACCGGTTGCGCCTGTCCCTGAAGGAACTGGCGAGCGCCGCTTGCCAACCGTTCAAGAATCAGGCGCCGGGCGAACTCCAGGCGTTCGTCTACGACCGCTTCACCGGTTACCTCAAGGAGCAGGGCTTCACGACGCTGCAGGTGGACGCCGTGCTGAGCAAAGGCCCCGTCAATCTGGGCGTGGTACCGCTGCAACTGGAAGCCGTGAAAGCATTCCAGGCGCTGCCGGAAGCTGAAAGCCTTGCGGCTGCGAATAAGCGAATCGTGAACATCCTCAAGCAGGCTGAAGCGAAAGGCGAATCTTTTGTAAATGCGGAACCAAGCGAACTCAAGGAGCCTGCGGAGCGAGCCTTGCACGAGGCCGTTCGTTCAACCTCCGAGAAGGCGAAAACCCTCTACGAGCGAGGCGACTACGCGGGCTATCTGAAAAGCTTCTCGGTGCTGAAGGCGCCTATCGACACGTTCTTCGACAAGGTCATGGTGATGGTTGACGACGAGAAGCTCCGGCGCAGTCGGCTGGCCCTGCTGCGCGACCTGCG
>CAZQJF010000548.1:0-3028 GCA_964593735.1 uncultured Streptomycetaceae bacterium
TTGAGCCGCTTCATCGCGTAGAAATCGCCGCCCGCGGAGAACGCCTTGTCGCCGGCGCCGGTCACAACCGCGCACACTATGGATGGATCCTCGCGCGTGGACTTCAGCGCGTCGATCATTTCGTCGAGCGACTGCTCGCGAAAAGCATTGAGCACGCGCGGGCGGTTGATGGTTACCCATGCCACCTGATCTTTCACTTCGTAAAGTATGTCGCGATAGTTCCGCGTCGCGGGCGCAGCGGCGGTCTTCGATGCGGGCTTTTTCTTGCTGGAAGGCATGTTGTCCCCGGATAAAACAATCGAAAAAAGAGGGTTGGAGTTTACCAGATAGTCTCCAGGCGGCCCGGCGGGCGGCGCAGTAGGACCCGGCCGCGCGCAGTGTTAAGCTCACGGCACAAACAAGGAGGAGGCACCCATGAAGACTCCGCTGCTCGCCGTACTTGCGGGCATGCTGCTCGGCGCCGCGCCCGATGCGCCCGCCCAGCCCTACCCGTCCAAGCCGATCCGCCTGATCGTGCCGTTTCCGCCCGGCGGCCCCACCGATACCCACTCGCGCTGGGCGGGACAGCAGATCAATGCCGCCCTCGGACAGGCGGTGGTCGTCGAGAACCGCGCCGGCGCCGCCGGCACCATCGGCACGGAAGCCGCAGCCAAGGCGCCGCCGGACGGGTACACGCTGCTCGGGGGCAACCCGGGGCCGCTCACCATCGCGCCCAGCGTCCGCGAGAAGCTCGGCTACGACCCGCTGCGCGATTTCGCGCCGATCACGCTGATTGCGCGCAGCGCAAGCTGCATGTGCGTCCATCCGAGCATCCCGATAAAGAATCTGAAGGAGTTCGTAGTGCTCGCAAAAGCGAGCCCGGGCAAGATCAACTACGCGACGCCCGGCGTGGGCACGGTCGGGCACCTGGCCATAGAGTATTTCTCGACTCTCGCCGGGATCAAGATGAACCACGTGCCCTACAAGGGCGCGGCAATCTACACGATGGACCTGATCGCGGGCCACATGGATTTCGCGCAGATCCAGATCTTCCAGGCGGTCCCTCACGTGCGTGCTGGCAAGCTGCGGTGCCTGGCCGTCACGGCGGTCGCGCGCTCCCCGCTGCTCCCCGAGGCGCCGACGGCGCAGGAGGAGGGCATGAAAGGCTTCTCGAGCTACAACTGGAATGGCATCCTTGCCCCGGCGGGCGTCCCGAAGGCCGTGGTTGACCGGTTACACGCGGTGCTCGCCAAGCCGCTCAACGATCCGGAAACCCGCAAGCAAATGGAGGCGCTCGGCTACGAGGTGTCGGGCGACGGACCGGCCGGATACGCGGCGTTCATGCGGGCCGAGATTGAGAAGTGGGCGAAGGTCGCGAAGGCGGCGGGAATACCCAAGCAGTGACGGATGAGGGACCAGAACTGTTCCAAGTTCAAGGTTCCAGGTTCAAAGTTCAGGGTCGACCATTGACGCGGTAGTAGACGAAGCGGCTGTTCAAGGTTCGGGGTTCAAAGTTCAAGGTTCTGTGACCCTACACCCGTCCCTCGGGACCCATCACCCATCACGCTTTTCTACCGAAGGGACCACAAATGGCTGAAAAAAAAGACCCGACGTACTTCATGTACTTCCCCGGCAACTACCGCTGGTCGGCGGCATTCGTCAACATGATCGGCAGCATCGCCTATGGCGGCGCGGAGATGGGCGAGCTGCACAAGATCGGGCGGCTGCTCAAGGGCAAGGACCCCGAGGACGACGAAGCGTGGTTCGATGCCTGCGTGAAGGTTGCCGACGGCGTGCGGGCCTATGCCGAAAAATGGGACAAGAGCGGGCACCGTTTTTCCGCCGCCCACGCCTACCTGCGCGCGTGCAACTATTACCAGATGGCCGAGCGCTTCCGCACGCCGAAAGACGCGAAGGCCCTGGCGGAGTACCGCAAAGGGGTGGATTGCTTCAAGCGGCACGCCGCCTTGACCGACGTGAGAATAGAGAGCGTAGAGGTGCCCTACCAGGGCACCACGCTGCCGGGTTACTTCGTGCACGCGCAGAACGCGAAATCGGCCCGATCGCCGTGCGTCGTCTTCTTCGACGGTCTCGACGTCACGAAGGAAATACAGTTCATGCGCGGCGTCCCCGACTTGATCAAGCGCGGCATCTCGTGCCTGCTGATGGACGGCCCCGGCACCGGCGAGGCGATCCGCTTCGGCGGGCATTACCTGCGCCACGATTACGAGGTGGCCGGCAGCGCGTGCATCGACTATCTCGAGCAGCGCGCCGACGTGGACGCGAAGAAGATCGGCATCGTCGCGATCAGCCTTGGCGGCTACTACTCGCCGCGCTGCGCGGCGATGGAGCCGCGCTACGCCGCGTGCATCGCGTGGGGAGCGCAGTGGGACTACTACGACACCTGGAAGAAGCGGATCGATGCCTCCTTCAAGACCTCGCTTTCCGTGCCGGGGCATCACATCGAGTGGATCATGGGCGCGAAATCGGTCGACGAGGCGCTGAAGAAGCTGGAGCCGTTCAAGTTGGACGGGGTGATGCAGAAGATGCGCTGCCCGTTTCTGCTGGTGCACGGCGCGGACGACGAGCAGATCCCGCTCGCGGACGCGCAAAAGCAGTTCGACGACATCAACAACTACATCGCGCAAGGCGTCGACGCCATCGTCGCCGTCCCCGACGATAGCGCCGGGATCTGCACCGCGGTCGAAGCCGCGACTGAAGCGGGAATCCCGTTTTACACCATCGACCGCTCGCCGCAGGGCTGCGAGATCAATATGACCGTGCTTTCGGACAACTACCTGGCGGGTCAGCAGTCGGGCGAGGCCATCGTCGCTTTCCTGACGGAGAAGCATGGATCGCCCACGGGCTCGGTTCTCGAAATCACCGGGAATTTGGGCCAGAACGTCGCGCAGTTGCGCGGTGAGGGCTTCAACGACGTCATGGCGCAGCATCCCGAGATCACCGTCATCACCCGCACCGGCGACTGGGATGCGGCCGAGGGCGTAGACATCGTGCGCGACATCGCCTCGACCGAGGAAGATCTCGACGC
>CAZQJF010000549.1:0-3019 GCA_964593735.1 uncultured Streptomycetaceae bacterium
CTGACCGAAGCCGTCCGTGACGCTTCTGAGCAATATCTCTACAGGCTTGTCGCTGTCCCACGACGCGCTCGAGCGTGCTGCGCGGGAAGATTCCCGCGTGCGCGCGGGCAACCGCCTGCGCAAAGCGGCGACGGCGACGCCCACTGCGTCCAGCATCTTCGACGAGGGGCGCAACTGCTACCGCGTCGTGCGCGCGCCTCGCGCCGCGCTGCTGGTCGACGGCTGCCATTATTTCAAGGCGTTCATGGAGGCCGCCGAGCGCGCGGCGCGCTCTATCATCATCCTCAGTTGGGATTTCGATACGCGTACGCGTTTGACCTGCGAGCCGGTTCCGTCCAGGGCGCCGGACACGCTGGGCGCGTTCCTGAACTACCTGGTCAAGCGGCGGCGCACCCTTCGCGTGCATGTGCTCAACTGGGATTACCCGATGGTCTTCGGCACAGACCGCGAGTTTCCGCCGCTGCTCTGGAGCTTGAGCTGGAAACCGCTCCGCCGCGTCCATTTGCGTTATGACAACACGCATCCGGTGGGAGGCTCGCATCACCAGAAGATCGTCGTGATAGACAACGCGATCGGGTTTTCGGGGGGCCTTGATCTCACTTCTCGCCGCTGGGACAACTCCGAGCACAAGGCGAACGATCCGCGGCGGATGAGCGGGGAAGACCCGTATCCGCCGTTTCACGACGTCATGGCGGCAGTCGATGGAGAGGCGGCGAAAGTGCTCGCCGGGATCGCCCGCGAGCGTTGGCAGCTGGCAACCGGCGAGGAACTCCCTCCGGTACGAGACATTGCGTCCGACCCCTGGCCACCCGGGCTGAAGCCGGATCTCACCGACGTGGTGGTCGGTATTTCCCGCACCTTGCCCGAAACGGAAGAGAGACCGGCAGTTCGCGAAGTGGAGGCGCTGTTCCTCGACATGATCGGGCGCGCCCGGCGCCATATCTACATCGAGAATCAGTACTTCACCTCGCACAGGATCGCCGACGCGCTGGCGGTCCGGCTCGCCGAGCGGGACGGCCCGGAGATCGTGCTCGTCGTGCGCCTGTTGAGCCATGGCTGGCTCGAAGAGCACACCATGGAGGTGTTGCGCACGCAGAACATCAAGAAGCTGATTGCCGCGGACCGCTCGAACCGCTTTCGCGTCTATTACCCGTTCGTTCCCGAGTTGAAGGAGGGCACGTGCGTGGACATTCACTCGAAAGTCATGGCAGTCGACGACGAATGGCTGCGCATCGGGTCGGCCAATATCTGCAACCGCTCCATGGGGTTCGATACGGAATGCGATCTCACTTTCGAAGCCCGCGGCGATGCGCGCACGGCGGGCGCCATCCGCGATTTCCGCGACCGGCTGCTCGGCGAGCATCTGGGGAAGGATCCCGCTGAAGTGCAGAGGCAGTTCGAGCGCACCGGCACGCTCCACGCTGCTATCGCGGCTCTGCAGGGCGACGGGCGCACGTTGAAACGACTCGAAAAGCTGCCCGAGTGGTCCGAAGCCGTCATCAGCGCCGCTTCAGTCGCAGATTCCGAAGATCTCGTATCCGTGGACCGCCTAGTCAAGGAATTCTCCCCCGCCATGACGACCGACAAAACCGGCCCCGCCTGGGGCAAACTGCTCCTCATCGCAATGGTAATCGCCGGGCTGTCGGCGCTATGGCGCTTCACGCCTCTGGCGGAGCTGGTGACCGGCGAGCGCATCATCGGCTGGGCGGAGGATTTCGCCAGCAAACCGTGGGCGCCGTTCGTGGTTCTGCTCGCGTATACGCCGGCGTGCGTGGTCATGTTCCCGCGGCCGCTGATCACGCTCTTCGCAGTGGTGGCGTTCGGGCCATGGCTCGGCTTCACTTACGCGCTGTCGGGCATACTGATCGCAGCCGTCGCGACCTATTTCGCCGGCTGCCTGCTCGATCGCTCGACGGTGCGTCGCCTCGCGGGAAACAAGCTCGATCGCGTGATGGACGTGATGCGCCAGCGCGGCCTGCTTGCTGTCATCGCGTTGCGGCTGGTGCCGCTCGCGCCCTTTGCGATCGAAGGCCTGGTGGCGGGCGCAATCAGGATCAAGCTCTGGCAATTCACACTCGGAACGGGGATTGGAATGCTTCCCGGTCTACTGGCGGCGACCGTATTCGGGGAGCAGCTCGAAGCCGCGCTGCGAGATCCCGGTCAGATCAACTACTGGGTCGTCGCCGGTGTCGCAATCGTCTTCATCGTCGTAACGCTGGCGGTGCGCTACTGGCTGAAGAAGCAGATCAGGAAAAAACATCACTCCAAGAGCGCCGGCGCGCCGAAACCGAAGGCGGCGTAATTCTATCGAGCGTCCACAATCTACTTGACGCTCGATCCCACACCCCCTGGCCCCTCTCCCGCAGGAGAGGGGAGAAGGATGGCGGAAAATGTACTGTCAACCATTTTCCGAATGCTCAAGGTTGCGGGTTGGTCGTGCAACATCGAACTTTGAACTCGGAACTTTGAACAGGACGAGGCGGGACCGTTGCCGCCCTTACTTCTCGAGGAACGCACCCACGATTGCGAGTATGAGTAGCAGTCCACCGACGACCACCCCGACGATGTTCCAGCCGCGGAAGCGGTTGTTCGGATCCGCGGCCGGAGCAACTTTGCGGTTGATCTCGTTCACCGCCGATTGAACCGGCAATAGCGGAAGAAACCCCAGGTAGGTAACCAGCCAATACGGATCGGGGAGGCGCCACAGCATCGCCAGTACGAGCACCGCGAGCGCGAGGAGGCCGGCCTGGATCGATACGCCGGCCTGGACCTTATCCGCGTGCTCCCTGATCCTCTTGAACAGGAAATACGAAGTCAGCGGGTAGAACACGGCGCGTATGGGAGCAATCAGCTTTTCGCCGGTGAGCTGGTGGAGGCACTTCCAGTTCTTGTAAAACCAGTAGATCTGGTAGATGTTGAGGGTGACCAGGCTCATGACTGCGAGTTTCAGCGGGCTTACCGGGAAGAATGCCGGTTCGCCGTCTGCGCCGACAGCCGGGTCGTCCACTTGCGACTTGGG
>CAZQJF010000550.1:0-3012 GCA_964593735.1 uncultured Streptomycetaceae bacterium
TCGGTCAGGCTGCGGAAGCGCGCTTCGCTGTCGCGCAGCACCGATTCGGCCTGCTTGCGCTGCACGAACTGGCCGATCTGGCTGCCGATCACGTGCACCGCCCGCAGCAGTCCCTCGTCCGGTTCGCGGACCTCGCGAGAGGAGAAATTGAGCACGCCGATCGTCCTGCCTTCCGCGGTCACCGGCAGGATGAACGTGCCGCGTATGCCGTGATCGGCGGTGGAAACGGGCCGCAGCGCGCGCGGGTCGTTGTGGAGATCGGTGGACCACAGCGCCTGGCCCGATTCCCACGCCCGGCCCGACAGCCCGGCGCCGCGAGCGAACACGACCTCGCGCGACGCCTCGATGAACCGTTCGATGCCTGCGTCCGGCACGCTCCACGAATCGGTAAGACGCAGTACTCCCGCCTCATCGTCCGCGCGGAAATAGCGGCCGGCTTCCCAGCCTTCGGTCCGGCAGATGGCCCGCATCACCGCTGTGAGGGCGGCAGAGGCGTCCTCGGATTCGGCCAGACTGTGCGCCACCGCGTGCTCGAGATTCTGCAACTGCTCGGCACGCTCCCGTTCACCGATATCGCGGGCGACGGAGATGATGATGTGACGATCGCCCGAACGCACCGCGCGCGGATACGCCTCGACCGACAGAATCGATCCGTCCTTGCGCCGGTAATGGCCGCGCACCGCCTGCGCTCCGCCTTCGCCCGAAATCATCCGCTCGTAGAGCTGAACGAGATCCTCGCGGGATTTCGAGAAGATGTCGTGCGGGCCCATGGCCAGCAGTTCATCACGGCTGTAGCCGAGCGCCCGGCATGCAGCGTCGTTTACGTCGACGTAGCGCAGGCTCACGGGGTCGACCAGCAGGACCAGGTCCGCGGAGGCGTCCATCGCCATCCGAAAACGGCGCTCCTGCCCCTCTGCGCGTTTGCGCTGGAGGAACTGGCCGATCTGGCTCCCGATCACGCGCGCCGTCTGGAGCAGGCGCTCGTCGGGTTCGCGGATCTCCCGGCTGGAGAAGGCAATCACCCCGATCGTTCTCCCTTCCGACTTGACGGGAAAGACGAATGCGCCGCGTATGCCGGATTCGGCGGTATAGGCCGTCCGCAGGACGCGGTCGTCATTCAGAATGTCGGCGATCCACAACGGTTCTCCGGTCTGCCACACCAGGCCCACCACCCCGACGCCGGGGCGATAGGTCGCCGAGCGCGACCGTTCGATGAAGGTTTCGATCCCGGGACTCGACACGCCCCAGGCGGCGTCGAACGCGAGCGCGCCGGACGTTTCGTCCAGGCGGAAATAGCGACCGCAGTCCCAACCCTGCGTTTCGCAGATGGCGCGCATCACGGTATTCATCGTCCCGGCGGCGTGCTCCGCTTCCGCGAGGCAGCGCGTCACGGTATGCTCGAGGCGCAGCAGCTCCTCGGCGCGCCGCTGCGTGGCGCGCAGCCGCAGGTTGGACAGGCTGTAGGCGATATCGCGGGCCAGCTCGTCGAGCAGTGCGAGCTCGTCGGCGTCAAAGGCCTCCTCCTCGGCGGCGAGGATGCCCAGCACGGCGACGACTTCGCCGTCAAAGATGAGCGGCAGCGCAGCCGCGGCGTTGCAGCCGCGCGCGATGACCTCGTTCAATCGCGTCGAGAAGTAGGGGTCGGTCCGGAGGTGCCGCGTGGCCTGCGGCTTTTGGCTGCGCACTGCCAGGCCCGCGGGTCCTTCCCCGGGCGCGCTTTCGGCCCAGGAAATCTTCGTGGGCGCGAGATGACCGGCGTAATCGCCGGCGCTCGCCACGGGCTCTATCGTTCTGTCCTCGTCGTGGCGCACCATGCCGATCCACGCCGTGCGGTAGCCGCCGGATTCCACGACGAGCCGGCACATGTCCTGCAGGAGCTGGGGCTCGTCCGTGGCGCGCGCCTGTACGCGGTTGCAATCGGCGCTGACCTTGCGCGCGCGCGTGAGCATGCGCAGCCGTTCCTCGAGCAGTTGTTTTTCGTGCCGCGCCCGGACTCCCTCGAGGGCGCCCCGGATGACCTGCGGCAAACGGCTCAACTGCTGCGGTGTCTTGCCGAGGCAATTGATCGCGCCCAGCTTGACCGCTTCGAGCGCGCGGTCCTTGTCCGCGGTCAGGATCACGATCGGCAGATCGGGGCGCCGGGTTCTCACCGCGTCGACCAGCTCGAGCCCCAGGCAGCCGGAGAGGTCGAGATCGCCCAGGACGAGGCCGTATTCCCGGACCTGGACGCTGGCGCATAGCTCTGAAAGTGTACGGACCTCGGTGACGCGGAAACCGTCATCCGCCACGCCGACGTACTGCCTCACCAGTTCGCGGTCGCGCCCGGAGCTGTCTGCATAGAGGATGCGTATGGCGTCGGTCATGTGCTCGACAGAGCGAAAGTTCGGATCGGTCAATCTGGGTAAACTTGGCAGCCTTCGGCGCTGCAAGTCCGGCGGCGCTGCTACCGTTCAACGTTGCCGGATGTGGCCGGCGCGGCTGCTCGCGGGGGGTCCTTGCCGCTGACTTGCAGCAGCGCGGAAAGCATTGCCGCGAAATCCTGTTTGGCGACGAAATCCTCCGCGCCGGCGTGGGCCGCCGCGGTCTTGAATTCCTCGCCATCGTGCTGGGACACCACGATGACGCGTATGCAGGGGTCGAGCGCCTTGATGCGTCGCGTCGCCTCGAAGCCGTTCATCCCCGGCATGCTCAGATCCATCAGCACCATGTCCGTGCGTTCGCGCCCCAGGTGATCCAGCGCTTCGAGTCCGCCCCGCGCGGTCGCGATCGCCTCCACGGCCGCGAAATTCGAAAGAAAGCGCTGCGCGCTCGCGAGAAACAGCACATTATTGTCCACCAGCAGTATTTTCATGAGTTCTCCCCTTGTCCCCTGGTCCGGTTCGCGGAACCCGAAATCCGGCATTGTCCTCGGGGCTCCGCCTGCACCCGGTTTTCCATGGCTCCCAGAGTAGGGGATGCAGGCGCTGCCGCGTATCGGGTCCATCGGGTAGGGCGCGGCGCTAAAAACCCTAG
>CAZQJF010000551.1:0-3005 GCA_964593735.1 uncultured Streptomycetaceae bacterium
TAGCGACCCGCCCAATGTCCCCCTTCCGAGAGGTTTTACTTGGATTTTCAATCTACTTCGCTGGCGAAGGGGACGCTGTCGGGAAAAGTTGACAATCGGTGTCAGGAAATTCCTGATAGGCCGTCATGCCACGAGGGCGGGACTGAAATCCCAACGGGCGTATCCCATCAGCATGAGGCGGCCGATCGTTGGTGAGACCTGAAATTGGGGAAAATTTTGTCGGAAAACTTTACACGTTGGGTGGTTTTCAACGAACAGGCATCAACAACTTATTGAAATAATTATGGTTAATTTTTAGGTACGACTATTGCTTGAGGTTTTCACGGATGATCAGGTGCCGAACGGTCGTCGGGGGCGAGCACCTGGTCAGTGTATTGAATCGAGACAACTAGCGAGCGGAGGGAATCATGGTCAGGAAGCTGCTTTCGGCGGTTGCAGTCATGATTGGGGTTGGTGCAAGCGCACCTGCGACGGCAGACATCCTGTTCGACTTCTCCGGGACTTGTCTGGTCAGTTGCGCACGTTTCGGGATTGCAGATGGAACCGCCTTCTCCTTGCCGGGCGCGCTGCACCTGGCGGATGGGACGGACACGTCGGCAGGCGCCACGCTGTTGCTTACCAGCTTTCAGTCGTTGACCTTATTCGGTATTGATTTCCTGACCGGCAACACCCTTAATTCGGACTCTGGGCCCGACTGGATTGCAGATGATGTACTTGGCGGGTTCATTCTGAGCGGCGGGACCAACCAGTTCTGTTACCACTTCGCCGCGTCAACTTGCGCCGGTGTTAGTTTCGACACAACTGTGGCTGGCTCGGAAACTGCAGCCGGCGGAAATGGTCATGGCCCCGGCTTGTTCACACGAGCGGCTGCTGTGCCGGAGCCCGCCTCTCTCGCCCTCCTCGCCCTCGGCCTGGCCGGACTCAGCTTCAGCCGTCGCAAGAAAGCGTAATCACAGCACCACTTACTTAGACCCCGCTTCGGCGGGGTTTGTCATTTCTGGGCGCCCTGTCGAACGCCGCTGCCTTTTACGATCGACTCGCGATCTAGCTGCGCGTCCCCTGCGGTAGCGCAGCCCACCGCAGCCACGTCCGCAGCCGCCGAAAATCCCCTGCATCAACGTTGTCCGGCACGAGCACGACGTGGCGCGTCCGGCGCGCGCCTTGCGGCTTGAGATTGAGTATCGTCAAGCGCGGCGAGACGTAGCTCGACCCCAGCAGCTCGCATTCATGCCATGCGCCAGTGCGAGTCTGGAACGACATCGCGCCGTCATCGGTGACCTCGACGGCGACGATCGCCTCGGCGGCGTGGAGCGCGGCTTTGCGCGAAAGGGCCCATACGAGGCTCGCCGCCAGCGCAACGGTAAGGGCCGCCTGCAGCCACCTGGGAACCGGGGCGAGCCAAATCGCCGTCCCGGCAGCGACATGCACGATGCACAGCACTACGGCGAGCCGCGGCGACGGGTTGATCCTGATTTTCTGGGCTGGGCTCAAGCGTCTGCTCTTTTCTCTCTCCCCGCGCTAGCGTTCTCGTCCTGCCTCGTGGGCGACTTTCTGGATGGGCGAGAACAGATACTCCAGCACGGTGCGGCTGCCGATGTGGATTTCAGCGTTGACGAGCATTCCGGGAACCAGCCGCAGCCGCTGTCCCTGGCTTTCCAGATGCCTCATGTCCAATCTGATCTGCGCGCGATACGCGGCGTCCTGGACCTGAGTCTGCCTGCCGGCGGCATTGTCGTTGCGCTCCTGGGCGTCGGCGCCGATATGGCGCACCTCGCCATCCAGCATGCCGTATTTCTGGAAGGGGTACGCCGCGAGCTTGACCCGCGCCTTCTGTTTTTCCTGGACGAAGCCCGCATCGGCGTTGTTGACCCACACTTCGGCGATCAATGGCTCGTCCTGCGGCACGAGCTTGAGGAGTATCGTTCCGGGCGCCACCACCGTCCCCGGCGTATGGGTGGCGAGGTCCTTCACCACGCCGGTCTGGGGCGCCTTGAGCTCGAGCAGCGCGTGGCGGTGCTGCTGCTTGTCCCGGTCCTGCACCAGTCTCATCTGCGCCGCTTCGGCTTCGACGCGCTCGTTGTGCAATTGCTGCCGGTAACCGGACTGTATCTGGGCGATGCGTTTTTCGGCCTGCTCGATCGTGGCCTTGAGACCGGCCACTGCGTGGGCCTGCGCCGCCAGATCCTGTTCAGCTTCTATGCTCGTGCGTTGTCTGTCCAACGCCAGCAGCCGTCCCGCATAACCTTCCTTTGCGAGTTGATCCCAGGCCCGCGCCTGCTCGCGGAAGATCGGCGCCGTCTGCTTGAGCTTGCTTTCCACCTCCGCGGCGCTTTGCAGGTCCTGCTTTGCCTTCGCCAAGACGGCCCGTTCCGCCCCCAAAGCATCCTGGTAAGCCTGCCGGCGCGCCCGATGCTGTGCATCGATCTGCGCATACAGTTCGACTCCGTCCCCCTGCCTGCGCGTCAACGGCGTGCCGGTCAGTTCCGCGTCTATGCGGCGCAGCTGCAGGTCCCGACGTGCGAGCTCGGCGTGCAGTATTCGGAGATCCGCTTCCGAGAGCCGCGTGTCCATTCGTGCCAGAACCTGCCCCTCCTTCACCAGGTCGCCTTCCTGCACGAGGATGTCACGCACGATGCCGGGCTCGGCCGGCTGCACGATTTTTAGAAAGCTCTGCGGCACGAGCTTGCCCTGCGTTACGGCGACGATATCGAGCCGGCCCACGGACGCCCAGATGGCCATTGAGCCGAAAAGGGCAAGAAACGCGTAGAGCACCGCGCGCGGCAACGGCGAGGGCGGGCGGATCTGCGCCTTGACGATCTCTGGGGAAAAGTCCGCCGGGTCAGCTCCCCCAGCGGGGCCCGGAACGAGGGTCTTCGATGCACTCATGGTCGTGTTCTCCTTCCGCCTATGACAGCCTCATAGGACCTTGCTGCAGGCTTGCAAGCGGTTGCAAGCTCTGCGGTGCCGAACCAAATTGAGCACCGGACAGGATAGCCTGTGCCGGG
>CAZQJF010000552.1:0-2976 GCA_964593735.1 uncultured Streptomycetaceae bacterium
CGAGCCTGCCGGCGACTTCTTCGCGCAGGAACGTGCCTACGCTCTTCCCCGTCACGCGGCGCACGATCTCGCCCAGGATGTAGCCGATATTGATCGAGTTGTAGGCGCCTTTGGTCCCCGGTTCCCACGCGGGCGCCTGCTGTTCGAGGGCGCGAATGTGCGCCTTCCAGTCGAACCACGAGCCGGGCGGCGCGTGATCGCAGTAGATCACGCCGCACGTGTGCGAAAGGACGTGGCGCACCAGCACGCCCTCCTTGCCGGCAGCGGCGAACTCGGGCCAGTAGCGCGACACCGGTGCGTCGAAATCGACCAGCCCGCGGTCGATCAGGATGTGCGTACACAGCGCGCACATGCTTTTCGCCACCGAATTCATGATGACGATGGTGTCCTCGGCCCAGGGGACCGTGCGCTCCGTGTCCTTGTGCCCGCCCCACAGGTCCACCGCCTTCTTGCCGTCCCGATACACGCACACGGCCGCCCCGATTTCGCCGCGCTCACGAAAATTGCGCTCGAACTCCTCGCGCACGGCGGCGAAGCTGGGTTCGCACACGCCGTTGATGAGTATCGCTGCGCCCGTCATCAGGTCATCCTTCATCCTTTCTCGATCGGAAGGTCCGCTCGAGCCGACCACTCGTGCCATGACCCGATGTAGTTCCGGATCCGGCTGACGCCGGCGTGGCGCAGCGCATAGTAGGTGTTGGCGGAGCGCGCGCCGCGATGGCAGTACGGCACGATTTCCGACGCGGCGTCGATCCCGCGCTCCTTCAGCAGGGCAACGATGGCCTGCGGCGGCTTGTAATAACCGCGGTCGAGAAATTCCGTCCACTCGATCCGCACCGATCCCGGTATGCGTCCGCGCCGCGCGCAGCATGCCGTCCGGTCACGCCCGGCGTGCTCATCGGCATCGCGCACGTCGAGCAGCGTGAGGTCACGCCCGCCCAGGCGCCGCGCGATCTCCTCAAAGCCGATGACGAGATCGGAGCGCTCGCGCACGTGAAAGGCGACGGTCCACTCATCCCCTGGGGGCTGCACGTTCACCTCGCACCCCGCGGCACGCCAGGCAGCGAGCCCGCCGTGCAGAACCCTGACTTCGCGATGGCCGAGAAACTGAAGGAGCCACGCGTCCCGCGCGGCACGCATTCCCGTATCTTCCTCGCATATCACCACCGGGCGCAGGTTGGAGACGCCGATGCCGAGGTAACGCAGCCCCAGGTCCCGTGCGAAGGCGGCGAGCCCGTCCGGCCGCGTGTCGAGCGCGAAAACATCGTAGGTGTTGAAGTTCACCGCGCCCGGAATGTGGCCGGCGGCATAGTCGGCGGGCTTGCGCGCGTCGATGACGAGCACGTCGCCGCGCCCGATCTCGCGCCGCAGCGCGTCAGCTTCGACGAGAAACGCGTTGGCCGCTGCGCTCACTCAGCTCTTCAGGAACCGGTCGAGTTCTTCATATACGAGATCCGGCACCTGCTCGGCCGGATAGTGGCCGCACGGCAACGGGCGTATGCGCTTGATGTTGGATGCATACAGCGGCCAGGCCTGGTACGGATCGAAGAATTTATCGGTATGGCTCAACTCGCCCCAGAAGATCGCGGCGGGGCAGTCGACCTTGCGTCCGGCCTCGAAGTCCGCCTTGTCCGTCTCGAAATCGACGCTGACCGCAGCGCGATAGTCCTCGCACACAGCGTGGATGTTCTCCGGCGTGCAGCAGCGCGCGTATTCCTTGAGAGTTTCCTCGCTGAACCCGCCCTTGCCGATGCCGAGCTCGGTGAGCTTCTTGAGAATGTAGAAGTCTTCCTTGCCGGAAATCAGCCTCTCCGGTATGTCGTAGCGCTGGGCCATGAAGAACCAGTGCGACGAGTTGAGCGCCCAGCCCAGGTTGACGTGCGTAAGCAGATGGTGCGTCGGGAGGATGTCGAAGCTTGCGAACCGGGCGATCTGGCCGGGATAGTCAAGCGCCATGCGAAAGGCTGCCCGCCCGCCCCGGTCGTGCCCGCCGACGCTGAACTTGTCGAAGCCCAGGTGCTTCATGACGTCCATCTGGTCCTGGCCCATCCGGCGGAAGGAGTAGTTGCTGTGGTCTTCCGTGCCGCGCGGCTTGCCGCTGTCGCCGTAGCCGCGAAGATCCGTCACGACCACGGTAAAATCCTTCGCGAGGCGCGGCGCAACCAGGTGCCAGTGTACGTGCGTGAGCGGATTGCCGTGCAAGAGCAGCAGCGGCGGACCCTTGCCGCCGACGCGCCCCGTTATTTTCACCTCCGGGTCCGAGGTCTGGATCGAGAATCGTTCGAAGCCGTCGTACATGTCCCTGCCTGCGCGAACTTGAGAAGGTTGGATGTTACAACTCGCGCCTTGGACACCACAACCAACGGCGTGATCCGTGATCCGTGATCCGTGATCCGTAAACCGTGATCCGTGAACCGGGTGAATAGGAACTCAGAACGCCGTTCCTATAAGATCGAAGGATGAAGAATGAACGACCGAAGGTGAGGAGTTTGCTTCTTACTGCGCGTTCTTCCTTTTGCCCTGGCGATCAGGCGGGCGGGCCTTTCAACTCGACGACGTTACCTTCGGGGTCGGTGACGTAGACCGAGGGGCCCGTGCCTTCGGCTCCGTAGCGCGTCTTGACCTCGCCGGCGGCGATTCCGTGTGATGCCAGGTGGCTCACCAGCGCCGTGCGGTCGAACGGCTCGATTCTCAGGCAAAAGTGATCGACGTTACGTCCTTCCTGCGCGGCTGCGGCGCCGCCTTTGCGGCCCAGCTCGCCGTCCACCGCCACCAGGTCGATCATGGCTTCCCCCGCCCGCAGGTGGGTGAGCCCCAGCTCGTCACGCACGCGATCCACCGTGCAACCCAGGACTTCGCAGTAAAACCGGGCCACGCGACGCACGTCGCGCACGCGCAGCACGATGTGGTCAAGACCGACGATCTGAATCATGGGTCATTTGAGCCACAGATAAACACAGATGAACACAGATGAAC
>CAZQJF010000553.1:0-2975 GCA_964593735.1 uncultured Streptomycetaceae bacterium
CCGGCGCCGAGCCCCCACCCCAGATGGGCGGGCCGCCCGGCTGGTGCGGCGTCGGGCCGATCACGCCCTGCTCGACGTGCCAGCGGCCCTCCCAGTCCACCGGTTTCCCGCTCCACAACGCCTTGCAGAGCCGCATGCCTTCCATCAACGTGCCGACGCGCTTCTCGAACGTCACCCCGGCCGAGCGGAACTCGGCGCGGATGTTGGGAACGTCGCTGGCGATGCCGACGCCGAGGATTACCCGGCCCGCGCTGACCTGGTCGAGCGTGGCGACCTGATGGGCGAGCAGCACGGGATTGCGGAGCGCCGGCAGGAGCACGGCCGTGCCGAGCTTCACGTGGCTGGTCCTTCCCGCGACGCCGGCGAGCAGCGTGATCGGCTCGTGGCGTGGGCGGGCGAGCAGGGAATCACCGACCCAGACGGAATCGTAGCCGAGCTGTTCCGCCCGCCCGGCAAGCCCCAGCAGCGGCTCGGCCTCGGGCCGGCCTTCCATGACCGACTCGCGGGTTGGCAGCAGGTATCCGATGCGCAGGTGCTTGAGAGGTGTGCTCAAGAGGGCTTCCTCAATTCGTTTAGGAGCGGTCTCACAAACCGGATTTCTACCACAGAGGCACAGAGATATCAGAGAAAAGACGCAGAAGGCAGTTACTCCTACCTCATCGTTCTCTGTGCTCCTTCGGTAACTAGAAGCTATCTCAAAAACCCTGATTGACGCGCGGGCCGAGATAAAAACAGACAGGATGACAGGATTTACAGGCTGTTTTCCAAGTTGCAATCCTGTTCATCCTGTCAATCCTGTCGGCGTTCTGTTTTCGAGACCGGCTAACTGCAGAGCGCGCCGTGCGTTCTGGTTTGTATGCGGTAGACACTGGTACGCGCCGTAACAAAGAGGACGCTGCCATCCTCGCCCCACGCCAGGTTGGCGGGCAGTTCCGGCAGAACAATGCGGCCCAGCAAGGTGCCGTCGGCGCGGCACACCCACACGCCCCCCGGACCCGTGCAGAACACATTGCCCTGCACGTCCACCTTCATGCCGTCAGGCACGCCCGGATCGCCGGCAGCCATATCCAGGAGAATACGGCTGTTCGCCAGGCCGCCATCCGGACGGACGTCGAAGGCGCGGATATGCTTGTGAGCCGAATCGTTGACATAGAAAACCGACTCGTCGGGCGAGAAAGCCAGACCGTTCGGCAGCGCAAAGTCTTCCGCCAACAGATGCAGGGCGCCGTCAGCGGCGAGGCGGTACACACCCTGCACGGTCAGCTCTTTGCCGGGGATGGGAGCGGCCCACCAGCCTTCCGGACGCGCCATGCCGGGAGTGCTGGGCTGTACCGCGTAGGGCGGATCGGTGAAGTAGATGGAACCGTCGGACTTGACCACGATGTCGTTTGGACTATTGAGCCGCTTGCCCTGAAACTGCTCCACCAGGGACGTGCGCGTGCCGTCGTCGGCCAGGCGCGCCACACGGCGGCCGCCATGCTCGGCCGCCAGGATCCGGCCTTGACGATCCAGCGTGAGGCCATTCGACCGCCCTGTGGCGTAGGTGGTCAGCTCCGGGCCTTCCGGCAAGCGGCGCCAGCGCACGATACGGTTGTTCGGAATATCGCTGAAGAGCAGGGCGTTGTCACGCCACACGGGCCCTTCGGTAAAGCCGAGCCCGCCGGCGACGCGCTCGATGCGAGGATCAGGGTCGATGAGATCGTGCAGCCCCGGGTTACGCAGATCCAGCGATGACATGGTTCCTCCCTCTAAGAGTGACTAGAACGCATCCCAAGAACGGAATCCCATTATGCCTCGTTGAATGGTCTTGTAAGTTGACCACGCCTGCGAGCCCCGGTTAAATGAAATGGGGTCAGAGTAAGATTTCCCTGCAGAACAGACGGCAGAACAGGTTACGAAATCTTACTCTGACCCCATTTAACCCGGCGAGACGTGCATCCGTCGCCACGCGTTGGTGGCTTTTCAGATCTTCAGCAGCCGTGCCGGGTTCTCGCACAGTATGGTTGAGCGCTCCTCGTGCGTGAGGCCGGGGATCGACTCGACAAAATCGACCGGCTGCTTGACCGACATGCCCTGCGGAAAGTCCGTGCCGGTAACGATGCGGTCGACGCCGACGAGATCGATCAGGTTGCGCATGATCCGCGGATGGTGAGTGATCAAATCGTAGTGGAAGCGCCGCAGATACTCGCTCGCCGGTTTCTTCATGTGCTTGAGTTCGGCGCTGACCTTGATGCCGATATCGAGCCGCCCGATCAGCCAGGGGAAGGTCCCGCCGGCGTGCGGCAGATAGACCTCGAGCCTGGGAAACGCATCGAGCACCCCGCCATAGACCAGGCTGGTGGCGGCATAGCCCGCTTCCTGCGGATTGCCGAGCACGTTGATCATGAAGAAATCGTTCATGCGTTCGGCGCCGGTCGGATACAGATTGGTGAGGAAGAGCGGCAGGCCGAGCGCTTCGGCGCGCTCGTAGATCGGCCAGAACTCCTTCTCGTGGAGATTCTTGCCGTTGATGTGCTCGGCGATGAAAACGGCGCGCATGCACGAATGCCCGGCCATGCGCTCGAGCTCCTCACTGGCGAGCTTGACGTCCTGCATCGGCAGAATGATCGTGCCGTAAAAGCGTTCCGGGTACTTGCGGTGGGCTTCGACGCAGGCATCGTTGTGCGCCGCCGCCAGTTCGAGGCCGAACCCGGACGGCGCCCAGTACATGAGCGGATTGGTCATTGAAAGCGCATAGGTATCGACCTTGCGGTGGTCCATCGCCTTGATGATGTCTTCCAGATTCGTCATGGTTCTGCGCATCAGCGATTTCTGCGTGCAACCGGGCACCGAAACGACGACCGGGTTGCCGTCTGCGTCTTCGCTCATGACCGCCCCGTTGGCCGGGCCCTTCCTGATCATCAGATCGACGAACGCCTGGGGATACCAGTGCACGTGGGCGTCGATGACGCGGGGGTAGCGGCGGGCGCCGGCGG
>CAZQJF010000554.1:0-2974 GCA_964593735.1 uncultured Streptomycetaceae bacterium
CATATGTCCCCAATCAGGAAATCGCTCAAGCTGGCCAACGTCTGCTACGACATTCGCGGCCCGGTGCTCGCCCACGCCAAGCTGATGGAGGGCGAGGGGCACAGGATCATCAAGTTGAACATCGGCAACCCCGCATCCTTCGGCTTCGATGCGCCGGAAGAGATGGTGGTCGACGTGATCCACAATTTGCGCGCAGCGGCCGGTTACGGTGACTCGAACGGATTGTTCGCGGCGCGCAAGGCGATCATGCAGTACGCCCGGACGAAAAACATCGCCGGGGTGCAGATCGACGACATCATCATCGGAAACGGGGTTTCCGAGCTGATCGTCATGGCGATGCAAGGTCTCCTGAACAACGGCGACGAGGTGCTCCTGCCCGCACCGGATTACCCGCTGTGGACCGCGGCGGTGACCCTTTCCGGCGGTGCGCCGCGGCACTATCGCTGTGACGAGGGCTCCGGCTGGCTACCCGACATCGCTGACATCGTGAGCAGGATCACGCCCCGTACGCGTGCGATCGTGCTCATCAATCCCAACAATCCCACGGGCGCGCTCTATCCGGACGACCTGTTGAAAGACCTGATCGAGGTTGCGCGCCGCCATCAACTGGTGGTTTATGCCGACGAAATCTACGACAAAACCCTCTACGACGGTGCTCGGCACACGTCGGTCGCCTCGCTTGCGGAGGACGTGCTGTTCGTCACATTCGGCGGACTGTCCAAGAACTACCGGGCCTGCGGCTACCGCTCCGGCTGGATGATCATTTCGGGCGAAAAGCGCAACGCCGCGGACTACATCGACGGACTCAATATTCTGGCCTCCATGCGGCTCTGCGCCAATGTCCCCGCGCAGTTTGCGATCCAGACCGCACTCGGGAGCGAGCAGGGAATCGCGGATCTGTGCGGACCGCACGGACGACTGACGCGGCAGCGCGACCTCGCGCACGACTTGTTGACGAGCATCCCCGGCGTATCGTGCGTGAAACCGCAGGCGGCGTTGTATTGCTTTCCGGGATTCGATCCGAAGCTCTATCCGATCCGGGACGATCAGGAATTCATCCTGGAGCTCCTGCGTGAAGAGAAGGTGCTGCTGGTGCAGGGCACCGGGTTCAACTGGCCCAACCCGGACCACGTCCGGGTCGTGTTTCTACCCGATGCGGACGAGCTGACCGAAGCGATCGGGCGGATTGCGCGATTTTGTGATTCCTACCGGAAACGCCATGCTTGAGAAGTTCACTTCGTGTACTGGACGTTTTGCTTCTCCGCGTGGCGCGCGAGCGCGAGCTCGATGAGCTTGTCCAGCAACCGTGGGTAGGAAAGACCCGATGCTTCGCACATGCGCGGGAACATGCTGATGCTGGTGAACCCCGGAATGGTATTGATCTCGTTCAGGAATACGGCCCCCGATTCACGCTCCAGGAAAAAATCGACGCGTGCCATGCCCTCGCACCGTACCGCAGAATAGGCGGCCTCTGCGGTGCGCATGATGTATTCTCTCGTGGCCGCATCCAGTTTGGCTTCGGCCACCAGCGCGGCACCGTCGGGATCGGTGTACTTTGCGTCGTAGTCATAGAAACCATGACCGCCACCCGGGATGATCTCCCCTGGCACGAATGCGCGCGGTTCGGAATTGCCGATCACTGCGCATTCGATTTCCCGGGCATTCACGTAGCGCTCGAGCAGCGCCCGGGTGTCGAACCGCAGCGCCTCGTCGAGCGCAGCATCCATTCCTTGTTCGTCGGCGACATGGGAAGCGCCCAGGGAGGACCCGGCCGAGCACGGTTTCACGAACAATGGCCAGCCCAGGCGCGCGCCTGCGGTCTTGCGCGCGCCAGCCGAGCTGAACCTATCGACGACAGTGAAATCGACTATCGGGAGCCGTGCGTCGCGCCACAGACGCTTGGTGGCTTCTTTGTCGAACGAAGCGGCGCTGCCCAGGACGCCGGCGCCCACGTAGGGCAAGCCGGCCGTCTCGAGCAGTCCCTGGATCGAGCCATCCTCCCCGTACGAGCCATGCACCACCGGAAAGACACAATCGATATTGAGCTTCCCGGACGCAATATGGATGCCGTCGGCAGGCACTATCGAAACCTGATCAGGGGACGGCGTCAGGTCCAGCGCGTCTCCCTGACCAGGCAGTAATTTCGACGTGATGGTCTGCTGAAGGTGCCAGCGGCCGTCAGTGTCTATTCCGATCGCAATGACACGATACCGGGCGCGGTCGAGGTGTTTCACGACCGAGGCGGCCGATCTGAGGGATACCTGGTGCTCTCCCGACCGGCCTCCGTAGAGGATGCAAATATCCATTGATCCCGTCCCGTCTGGAACATAACAGTCGGTGCTTGCCGTGCGTAACATCGCAGTCAACGCGTGTTTTTCTACACTGGGCGAGCGTGTATAGTCAAATCTACGAGCGGTATTGGAAAAACATGGATTTCGGCGGCGCATTGTTTCGTATGGTTGGCGGCCTGCTTTCTCCCGCCGGCGCTCGCGGCAGATTGAGCATCCTCATCTATCACAGGGTGCTGGCGGCGCCCGATCCGCTGCGGCGCGGGGAGATCGATGCGGCGATCTTTGAGATGCAGATGAAACTGCTGGCGGCCGAGTTCAACGTGCTCCTGCTCGGCGAGGCCTGCGCCCGGCTCGCAAGAGGGGCTCTGCCGGCCCGCGCCGCGTGCGTGACGTTCGACGACGGCTATGCGGACAACGAGGAGGTCGCACGCCCGATACTCAAGCGCCTCGGCCTGGCGGCGACGTTCTTCGTTTCGCCGGGATATTCCGCCGGGGGTGCCATGTTCAACGATGTCGTGATCGAAGCAGTGCGGCAGGCGCCTGACGGGACGCACGATCTGTCACGACTCGGGCTGGGACATCACGATCTCAACGACAATGCGAGCCGGTGCGCGGCAATAGACGCGGTGATAGCGCAGCTCAAGTACCGCCCGCTGGCGGAGCGCGCCGCGATTGCGCAACAG
>CAZQJF010000555.1:0-2974 GCA_964593735.1 uncultured Streptomycetaceae bacterium
CGACTGCGATGCCCTGCTTCAGCCGCATCAGCTCGGCGAGCATCAGCGCCCGGGGCACGACCGGTATTTTTCGTGCCCGCGCGGCAATGATTTCGGGGTTGTCGTCCCGGACCGCCGTCGAGACCACCACCGCGTCGGCGCCCGCGATGTGCTCTTCGGTGTGTCCCATGTGTATTCTGGCGCCCAGCTGCCGGAGCCGCCGAGTCGCCGTATTCTCGGAGAGGTCGGATCCGCTCACCTTGTAACGCAGCGTGAGCAGCACTTCGGCGATGCCGCTCATGCCGGCTCCGCCTATCCCGACGAAGTGCACGTGTTTGACCTTATGTCTCATGGCGCAGAATCTTTCACCACAGAGGCACAGAGACACGGAGAAAACATGAGCCGTTCGGCTGGGTAAGCCGTCCTTCTCCAAATCTCTGTGTCTCTGTGGTAAATGCTTTTCATCAACCTGCCAGCCCCATGCATACTTCGGCGACCGCGCGCGTCGCCTCCGGTTTGCCCGCAGCGCGCGCCGCCTGCGCCATCGCCAGCAGCCGTTCGCGCGTGGACCCGGAGAGGACCTCGGACAGCCGCTGGGCCGTGAACTCGCGCTGGGGAATCACGACAGCGGCGCTGCGGCTGGCGAGGAAGCTCGCGTTGGCGCTCTGGTGATCGTCCACCGCGTGCGGGTACGGCACGAGGACCGAAGCGACACCCGCCGCGGCAAGCTCCGCGATCGTGGATGCGCCGGCGCGACAGATGATGAGATCGGCGTCGGCGTAACGCCGCGCCATGTCGTCGATGAATGCCACCACTTCCGCCGCGACACCGCGCTCGCGATAGCCCTCGGTGACCGCGGCTTCCTGGGCCACGCCGGTCTGATGCGTCACGGCCGGACGGTTGCCTGCAACCATGAGCGCAAGGGCCTCGGGCACGATGGTGTTGAGAATTTGCGCGCCCTGGCTGCCGCCCACGACGAGCAGCTTGAGGTTACCGGTGCGTCCGGCGTAGCGCTGCGCCGGCGCCGCGATCGCCGAGATCTCCTGCCGCACGGGATTGCCGGTCCAGATGACGGCGGCGGCCGTGCCGAACGTGCCGGGAAAGCCGGCCATGACGCGGTCCGCAAGCCTCGCGAGCACGCGGTTGGCGAGCCCCGGCACCGCGTTTTGCTCGTGTATCGCGAGCGGCCGGTTGAACAGTGAACTCATCATGCCGCCGGGAAACGATACGTAACCGCCCATTCCCAGCACGGCATCGGGACGATGCGCGAATACCGCCCTCGCGCTTTCCCAGAATGCAATGAGCAGTTCCAGGGGCAGCGTCACGGCCCGCAGCCAACCCTTCCCGCGCACGCCGGAGAAATGTATCCAGGCCATCGTGTAGCCGCGGGGCGCCACGAGCCGCGCTTCCATGCCCGCCCGGCTGCCGAGCCACACGATGCTCACGCCCTTGCCGCGCAGGTACTCCGCCACGGCAAGGGCCGGGAAGATGTGCCCGCCGGTCCCGCCGGCCATGATCATGATGGTTCGTGAGGCGTGAGGGGTGAGGGGTGAGGAGTGCTTCGCCTCACGATTGTCCGCCTCACGCCTCACGCCTGACGCCTCACTCATACAGTAAAGCCCCGCATGATCTGGCGGTTCTCCCAGTCGACGCGCAGGAGAACCGCGATGGCGCAACAGCTCGCGACGAGGGCGCTCCCGCCGAAGGACACGAGCGGCAGTGTCAGCCCTTTCGTCGGGAGCATTCCCGTGTTGACGCCGATGTTGATGATCGCCTGCAGCCCTATCCACAAGCCGATGCCTTGCGCGGCGAGCGCCGGGAAATGGCGCTCCAGCGCCGCGGCGCGCCGGCCGATGGCGAATGCCCGCATGACCACCCAGGCGAACGCGAGGATGATCGCGGCGACGCCCGCGAAGCCGAGTTCCTCCGCAATCACGGCCAGCAGAAAATCGGTATGCGCTTCCGGCAGATAGAAGAGCTTCTCCACGCTGCCGCCCAGCCCGACGCCGAGCCATTCACCGCGACCGAACGCGATGAGCGCGTGCGAGAGCTGATAGCCCTTGCCGTAGGGATCGGACCACGGGTCCATGAACCCGATTACGCGCTGCAGACGGTAGGGCGAGGCGAGGATCAGCAGCGCGAAGCCGATCACGAGCAAGCCTATCAGCCCGGCAAAGAGCCTCCAGTTCATGCCGCCGAGGAAGAGGATGCCCATTGCGATCAACGCGATCACCGCGAACGCCCCGAAATCGGGCTCGCGCAGCAGCAGCCCGCCCGCGACCAGCATGACCATGAACATCGGCAGAAAACCCCTGCGGAAGCTCGCCATGTGGGCGGCCTTGCGCGCCGTGTAGTCCGCGGCGTAGAGCACCACGAAGAGCTTCATGAATTCGGACGGCTGCACGCTCAGGAATTGCAGCGAGATCCAGCGCCGGCTGCCGTTCACTTCGCGTCCGATGCCCGGTATCAGCACGAGCAGCAGCAGCCCCACTCCCAGCACGAAAAGATAGGGCGCCGCCTGTTGCCACACCCGGAGCGGAATCTGAAACGCGAGCACACCGGCCGCGATGCCGGCGGCGACGTACGTGCATTGCCGTGCGAGGAAGTACGCCGGCTGGAAATTCGTCGCGCGGCTGCCTTCGGCGATCGCGATCGACGCCGAGTAGACCATCACGAGCCCCAGACCGAGCAGCAGCACCGCCGTCCAGACGAGGCTCTGGTCGTACTCGGCGGCAACGCGCCCCGCTTTGGCATCGGTATAGAAAATGTCCGGCACGCTAGCCCCTGCCCTGCTCGAGCTTGCGCACCGCGGCGATGAAGACTTCACCGCGGTGCACGTAATTGCGAAACATGTCCAGGCTGGCGCAGGCCGGCGACAGCAGCACGGCGTCTCCCGGCAGCGCGGCGGCGAATGCGCTGCTCACGGCCTCGTCCATGCGCTCGGCCCGCTCGATCGCCGCGCCGCTGCGGGCCAATGCGTGCGCGATCAAGCCCG
>CAZQJF010000556.1:0-2974 GCA_964593735.1 uncultured Streptomycetaceae bacterium
TCACATTTGCATGCTCGGGCAGCGGGTCGCCAGCGCCAGGTAGGGTTTCAGTGCAGCAGACTCGAAGCCAAACTCAGGGGACCAAGCCCACGATTTGGGTCCGCGTTCTGGCGATCACGCTGTCTCTTGCGCTGGCTTGCGTGGTCGCCGAGGGGGGCAGCTATCTGGCGGTGTCCTTTCTGTCCCGGAATCTGCAGACGAAAACGCTGATCTACCATCCACCGTCGATTTCCGTGGCCGAGTATGAAAATTACCTGCGGCGCCGGGATCCTTACCTCGGTTGGCCATCGCCCGAGGAAATCGGCGGGATCCACCACGATGCGTCCGGCTCCCGCCGCATTCCCGCGTTCCCGGAACCAGGCCGGGAGTGCGTGACCCTCTACGGCGACTCCTTCACTTACGCCGCCGATGTAAGCGATGCAGAAGCGTGGTCGAACGTTCTTTCGCGCTTCCTGGCCTGCCGGGTCGGAAACTTCGGCGTGGGCGGCTATGGCACGGACCAGGCGTACCTCAGGCTCGAGCGCAACTCCGCGGATAGGGCGCCAATTACACTTTTGGGTATCTATCCCGACGACGCGATCCGCAACCTGACCGGAGACGCTTACCTCGCATTCGGAATGTTCCCCGCCAGCTTCAAGCCGAGGTACAGCTATTCAGGAGGGAAACTCGTCCTGCTGCCACTGCGCGCGGTCCCAAGTGAACGGCTCGCGGAGTATTCGCTGTATCCGGAGCGGTTTCTCGAGGATGACATGCTCCTGCCGGGGTCGCCGAATGGGCCGGTGCGGGCGCAGTTTCCGTTTTTTCTGACGCTCTTGCGGATCGCGGTGAGCCCGCGGGTGCGGAACTGGCTATCCGGCCGTCCGAGCTGGATGAACGTATACACACCTGGCGACTCCAGTACGGGATTGGAGATAATGCAAGGCATCGCCGAAAAGTTTGCCGCATTGTGCGCTGCGCGAGACAAACGTTGCGCGATCGTTCTCTTTCCTACGCCGAAGTCCCATGCTTACTTCGAGAAAACCGGACAGTCGGCATTGCTGGGCCTCGCTCAAGCCTTAGATCGCCTTGGGATCCGTTATCTTGATCTTGCGCCCGCGATCAGCCGGGAATTATCGGGTCGAACATACTGTGATCTCGTAAATCCCGCGGGGAACTGCATCGGTCATTTCAACGCGCAGGGCAACGAACTTGTGGCAAGCCTGATTCACAAGTTTCTGCTGCAGCAGGAGGACATGGCTGCACTGCTTCGCCACGCATCCCGGGAATAACGCGGGCTCAAAAGACCCGGTCTTTCCAGGTGCGCGGGCACAGTTCGCTGTCGATCTCGATTTCCAGGTGGTAGTAGAACGGCTTGGGGCCTCGCGCCCGGATATAGTCGATCATCTCGCGCAGACCGTCACGAAGGCTCGTCTGCGTCTGGAAGCCAAGAAGCCGGCGCGCCTTCCCTGCCGAACAGTTGGCGAGACGCACCTCCATAGGCCGATCGGCCAGGTAGATCGGTTGCAGATCAAAGTCCAGCAGCTCCGCGATGGTTCGAGCGAGTTCGTTTATCGTCACGAACTCCTCGTCCGGCCCGATATTGATCGTTTCACCGTGCAAATCGCTCCTCAGTATCATCTGTTCAATGCAGCTGATATCGTCCGCGATGAATGAAAAGCAGCGCTTTTGATTGCCGTCGCCGTAGATGATCGGTTGCTTTCCCTGCAGCATGCGGTTGATCATGATTGCAGCGACATTGCGGTACGGATCGTCGTACTTCTGGCGCGCCCCGATAATATTGTGCGGCACGCATATACCGTATTCCATGCCGTGCGTCTGCGACAGATTTGTGATCAACAGCTCAGCGGCGTACTTGGAAATGCCATAGGGATCCTGCGGGTTGCAGATCATGTCCTCAGTGAAGGGGACGATCTCCTGCGTCCCGTAGCGGGCCATGCTCGAGCAATATACGAAACGACGAACGCGGTTCTGAATCGCCGCACTCAGAAGCGAAGACGTGGTCTGGAACGTGTTGTACGTGATCAGGCTCGGAGAGAACACCGACAGACCTTCGTAAGGTGTGCAGGCAGCGTGAAAAACGACGTCACAGCCTTCCAGGGCCCGAACCATTGCGTACATGTCCCCGATGTCCATTTGATGGAAAAGGGCGCCCGCGGGAACGTTGTCCAGATAACCGCCGATCAGCGTGTCCGCTCCGACGACTTGATGTCCGAGCGCAAGCATCCGGTCAGCGACATGGCTGCCAAGGAAACCGGCGATTCCGCTTATGAATATTTTCATTCTTGTCCTTGTGACTTATTCTGTGCAGGGATACGCGCCGATCGCCTCCTCGCCAGGACGAAACCCGAGACAGCAAGCGCGATCAGCAGTAATCCGAGTCCGATGCGCGACGGCCAATGCGTATAGCGCAAGATCACCCGATGCTGAGTAGATTTTATCCATATGCCCTGGACGGCGCCATCGACGCTTTCGATTTGCGCCGGCTCGCCATCCACTGTCGCATGCCACCCGGGATAGTAGGTGTTTCCGATAACAAGCAGTGCGCCGGGTTCGGCATTTACCTCGGCCTCGATGAATGTTGGCTCGTCGCGAAGCACGCGAACAGTACCCGTGAACCTCCCGGGCGGATTGCCGTATTCGGGCGGAATACCCGTTATGTAGAAATCCCTTTCACCGATCGGACGTTCGTCAGCGCGCGCCCGCGCGGATGCCTCGTGCCGGGTGGCGACGGTCACGAAGCGATGGGCGACGTGAAAACGGGAGGCCAGCGGTTCGCGGGCGTGGATGTTCACTTCTCCGCTGTATACGTTGCGGCCATAGACGGACGGAACCTGCTGGGCCGAGTCCCTGGCAGTGATCATGTAATTGACACCCAGCACTTCGTACAAGGGGTGGCCATGAGGCAGTCCGCGCGTGAGCACTTCCGGCCCCAGGGAATATAGAGACCCATAGCCCTGCACCTGTCCCAGATGGA
>CAZQJF010000557.1:0-2966 GCA_964593735.1 uncultured Streptomycetaceae bacterium
CCTGTCAGGCGCGCTCATGTCTTACCCTCCCGTGAAACGGGAAGCGGCGCAGTGGCAAGCATCAATGCGCGTTTCATTCCTTCCTCTTTTCCAGCAGCGCCACCGCACGCCGCTCGGTCCGCGCGATCAGAAACTGGTCGGCGGGACCGATTTCCCGCTCCGGCAGGCGTAACCGCCGCCGAAGATTGAGCACCGGGAGAACGCGGCCCTCCACATCGATCGCTCCGAGCACAATCACCGGCGCGCCCGGCAAGGGGGTCACTTCCACGGCGCGCACGATGCGATCCACCGCCTCCAAATGCAGGGCGTAGGTCTGCCCGTCAACCGTCAGCAGGACCAATCGAATCGAGGATGCCGGGTTTTCCACTACGAAGTTCCCATATCCGCCGCCGGCGGAACGCCGATGGCCGCCGCGACCGCCCGAATGAGATCGGTGAGCAGGTCGTCCTTGACCACATAGGCACGCGCGCCGGCTGCCAAGGCGTGCTTCACATAGGCTTCGCCGCTCATGTGCGAAACCACAATGACCTGGATGCCCGGATAGAGGCTTTTCAGCCGGGCGGTCAGCTCGATCCCGTCGGCGTCCGGCAGGCACTTGTCCATCAGCACGAGAACCGGCACGTACGTCTTGCAGGCTTCGAGCGCGCCCGCGCCGTCTGCCGCTTCCCGAAAATTGCAGCTCGGGAAAGCCCCCTGCAGGAAGTCACGCAAGGTTTGGCGCATCAGCGCTTGATCCTCGACAATCAGCACTGTCTTCTGCACCCGATATCACCTCTGTCGGTCATCGACGCAATCCCCGGCAAATCAAGCGTTGCCGTGGCAACTCACGCGGCTTGGGAAGGACTGTAGGAGAAGGCGGCAGTGCCGTCTGTAAGCAAAGCATGACAATGCGGCCCGCTTCGCCGTCATGCCCGCGCGTGAAGCCTGCCCCGGCAGGTCGTAAGCCGGGGGCGGGAATCCCAGTAAAATCAAGCACCTGGATTCCGGGTCAACCCCGGAATGACGAATTTTTGGAAGTGCCCTTAACGGGCGGACAAATGTCCGGAAGTCGACAGGGATCGGCCGCTTGCGGCGAGGATTGCAGCGCCGCCAAACCGCCAGCGGGTTTACAGATTGAAAGTGCTATCTTCAAAGTGTAAGATAGCATCATGCAGCTACTCCCCCGGGACGCGACCGCTGCCCTGCGCCGCCTGGCGCGGGGCTTCCCCGTGGTGGCGGTCACCGGGCCGCGGCAGTCCGGCAAGACCACCCTGGTGCGCGCGACCTTTCCCGGCAAGGCGTACGTCTCGCTCGAGGATCCCGACGAGCGCGCGCTCGCGATCGAGGACCCGCGCGCCTTCCTTGGGCGTTTTACGCGCGGCGCCATTCTCGACGAGGTCCAGCGCGCCCCCGAGCTGTTCTCGTACCTGCAGACGCGGGTGGATGAACGGCGCTCGGCCGGGCAATTCGTGCTCACCGGCTCGCAACAATTCGGGCTGATGGCAAGCATCACCCAGTCGCTCGCAGGCCGGGTGGGGCTCCTGCACTTGCTGCCGTTCGCGCTCGCCGAGCTGAAGGCGCAGGGAAAGCTCGACGCGGCCCTGTCAAGGGTGATTTTCCGCGGCCTGTATCCGCCGCTCTTTTCGCGCCGGGTCGCACCGTCGCAGTGGTACGCGAGCTACGTCGCGACCTACGTCGAGCGCGACGTGCGCCAGGTAGCCGCGATCTCCGATCTCGCGGCATTCCGGCGTTTTCTCAAGATGTGCGCGGCCCGCTGCGGACAGCTTCTCAACCTGTCGAGCCTGGCGAACGACTGCGGCATTTCGCACGTGACCGCGCGCGCGTGGCTGACGGTGCTCGAAGCAAGCTACATCGTGCACTTGCTGCCGCCCTATCATGTCAACTTCGGCAAGCGCCTGGTCAAGACACCGAAGCTCTACTTTTACGACACCGGGCTCGCGAGCTACCTTCTGGATATCCGCGAATCCCGGCAGTTGGAGACGCACCCCGCGCGCGGCGCGCTGTTCGAGTCGCTGCTGGTGTCCGAATGGCTCAAGCACCGCTTCAATCGGGCACTCCCGGCGAATGCGTTTTTCTGGCGCGACAACGTCGGCAACGAGATCGACCTGCTGCTCGACCACGGCCGCAGCCTGCAGCCGGTCGAAATGAAGTCCGGCCAGACCCCGAGCGGCGATTATTTCGCCGCCCTGCGCAAGTGGCTGACTTGGGCCGGTCCGCGCGCGCGCCGCGCCGCCGTCGTGTATGGAGGCAGCCGCTCGATGGAGCGCGAGGGCGTGCGATTGCTCGGGTGGCGCGAATGGCCGGAGGCCGCAACCGGGACCGCTACTTGGGCGGCGTCAGGCCGTGCTCCAGCGCGAACTTGACCAGCGAAGGCAGGTCGTTCACGCCCAGCTTCATCATCAGGCGGCTGCGATACGTTTGGACCGATTTCGGCGAAAGATGGATCATGCCCGCGATCTCGCTGCTCGTCTTGCCCTCGACCACGAGTTGCAGCACTTGCCGCTCGCGTGTGCTCAAGCTGTCGACCGGACTGCGCGCGTGCCCGGAGTTGAGGTCGGGCACGGATTCGGCAAGAGCGGGGCTCAGATATCGCCTTCCCTCATGGACCGTGCGCACCGCGGTGATCACTTCCTCCGCCGCCGCTTCCTTGAGCAGGTAGCCGGAGGCGCCTGCTTCGAAGGCGCGGTACACATATTCCGCCGTCGCGTGCATGGACAGGATCACTATCCGCACCGCAGGGCATTTTGCGTGAATCACCCGCGCCGCCTCGATACCGTTCAGGTCGGGCATGGCGATGTCCATGAGGACGACGCCGGGATTAAGCTGCAGTACCTGCTGTTCCGCTTCGCGTCCGGTGCGAACCTCGCCCACGACCTCGATGTCGGCGGCAGCGGTAAGCAGCGCACGCAAGCCTTCGCGCATCAGCGCATGGTCATCGGCAAGCAGCACCCGGATCGTCATGTTGC
>CAZQJF010000558.1:0-2966 GCA_964593735.1 uncultured Streptomycetaceae bacterium
CCCGGTAGATCGCGCCCATCTGGTCATCGGAGACCAGCACCGAGCCGTCGGGCATTAGCATGACGTCGGCCGGACGGCCCCAGAATTCATTCTTTGCCTTGTCGAGAAAACCCGTCACGAACGGCGTTACCTTCGCGTTCTTGCCGTCGGGGGTGGCCTTGACCATCACGACGTCGTAGCCGTTTCGTTCCGTCCTGTTCCACGAGCCGTGACGGGCGATCAGGATCGCCCCTGAGTATTCGGACGGAAACATCTTGCCGGTGTAGAACCGCATGCCGAGGGCGGCGGTGTGCGCGCCGAGCGTGACCACCGGCAGCTGCACGCCACCGCACGGATCGGCCTTCGTGACGTCCGGATCCGGCTGGCCGCTGGCATGGCAGTAGGGGAAGCCGAAATGCGCGCCTATCGCCCTGGCCGGCACGCGGTTCAACTCGTCCTCGAAGACGTCCTCGCCCGCCCAGTCACGGCCGTTGTCCGTGAACCACAGCTCGCCCGTTTTCGGATGGAAATCGAAGCCGACGCTGTTGCGCACGCCGCGCGCCACTATTTCCATGCCCGAGCCGTCGAGATTGTAGCGGCGGATCTGGCCGTGCACCTCCGGGTTGATCTCGCAGACGTTGCACGGCGAGCCGACCTGGATGTAGATCTTCTTGTCGGGCCCGAGCGCGAGGAACTTCCAGTTGTGGTGCACTTCCGAGGGCAGCTTGAACGCGTCGGTCATCTCCACCGGCGGGAGAATGTTGTCCAGGTTCGCTTCGATATTGTCGTAGCGGAAAACCCGGTTGATGGATGCCACGTACAAGGCGCCATTGTGAAAGAGCACGCCGTTCGGCTGGACCAGCTTTTCGGCGATTATCTTCGAGGTGCGCTGGCCGCCCTTGTCCATCACGGCGTAAACGCGGCCTATCGCCCGCGTGCCGACGAATACCGTGCCCTTGTCGCCGCGGGCCATCATGCGCCCGCCGGGGATCCCGTGCGCCCACAGCTCGACCTGGAAGCCGGCCGGCACCTGGATCCGGTTCAGCGGGATTTCTTCCGGCGGGGTGATCGTCATCTTGCCGGGATTTCCCGACAGGTTCGGGTTCTTCATCCGCTCGGGAAAGTAGCCGCCCATTTTCTTCCGGCGTTCGGCCTCCGCGGCGCTCGGGGGCTTTTGCGCGAGCAGCGAGGCACTCGTCAACCCGAGGAGGACGAAAGCCAGCGCCGGGAAAACGAGGGGACGCGAAAATCGCGGCAGGTTCTGCATGTATCTCTCCTACGTGTGGGTAGCCACCGGGGGTATGCCCGCCGTCATGTCGGGCGCCCATATGATAAACCTATTATCTCGCGTGGCGCTGCGGTGACAAAATCATGGATACTGTGAACATATCGTGGACATCGAAAGGCGAGGACCGGGCATGAAGCGTATCGCGGCCCTCATCCCTCATCCCTCATCACCTCACCATAGGCTCAGCCCATGCCCGGATCCATAGACGCCCACGCCCACTGGACGCCTCCGTCCTATCTGAAAATCCTGGCCGAGCTCGGCCGCAAGGGGAACCGCAGCGGCGCCCCTAACCCGCTCATGCACGATCTCCCGGCGCGCATGAAATGGATGGACGAGCGCGGCGTGCAGATGCACGTGCTGACGCTCTCGGGCGGCATGCCATGGCAATGGGCGTCGCAGGACCAGGCCAATCGCATGGCGCGCGCGGTCAACGACGCCGCAATTGAAGCGCACAAAGCATTTCCCGACCGGTTCGTCGCCGGCGTCGCGATGCCGATGCGCGATCCCGTCGCGGCGGTGAAGGAGCTCGACCGCGTGGCGGGCGAGCCGGGCATACGCGCGGTCCACATGCCCAACTCGGTCGAGGGGCACGACTATATCTTCGAGCCCGCCTACCTCCCTATCCTCGCCCGCTGCGAGGAACTGGGATACCCGCTGCTGTTCCATCCCCTCGACGGCGAGGACAATCACTACGCCGGCAGGGAGCGGCTGACGGGGCCGGCTTTCCTCTACAACACGCTCGGGTTTCCCTTCGAGACCGCCACCACGGCGGCCAAGTTCATCGCAACCGGGCTGCTCGACCGGTTTCCGAAGCTGGAGATCGTGCTGCCCCACGCCGGGGGGTGTTTTCCCTACATCGCCGGGCGCATCGAGCACAGCATACGCAAAGGGGCGACTAACATCGAACTGAAGCGGCCGTTCAGGGACTACATCCGCCGTTTCCACTACGACACGCTCGCCTACTACCCGGAAACCCTGCGCTTCATGATCGAGCTGATCGGAGCGGACCGCCTGGTCATAGGCACGGACAACTACGCCACGATGGACGTCGATCAGCCGAACGGGCTGGTCGAGCAGTTGAAGCTGCCGGCGGCGGACAGCGAGCTTATCTTTCGGGGCAACGCGGCGAGGCTGTTGAAGTTATAGCCGCGGCTTCCATGAAGCCCGAGTTGCTCCTGAAGCGGCCGGTCTATGCTCCCTTGCAGGAAGAGATCGAGCGGGAGTTCACCGTGCACAAACCGTGGACCGCGCCGGACCCGCAGGCCTATGTGAGGCAGTCGTGCGGCAACGTGCGCGCGGCGGTCACCACGACGAGCGTGGGATTCAGCCGCGGCGAGTTCGAGGCGCTGCCCACGCTCGAGATCCTCGCCAACTTCGGCCCTTATCTGACGCTGGTGGACCTCGTGGCGGCGAAGGAACGCGGCGTGTCCGTCACCTCTACTCCGGATTCCACGGCGGAGCCGGTCGCCGACCTCGCGATGGGCATGATCGTCGCGGTCATGCGCCGCCTGTGCGAAGCCGACCGCTTCGTGCGCGCAGGCAAGTGGCCCGCCGGGGTGTTCGATTCGGGACGTGAAGTGCGCGGCAAGACCTGCGGCATCGTCGGTTTCGGCAGAATCGGGCGCGAGATCGCGCAGCGGGCCGCGAGCTTCGGCATGCGGGTGTGCTACCACGGACCGCGCGTGAAGGACGGTGTCGC
>CAZQJF010000559.1:0-2966 GCA_964593735.1 uncultured Streptomycetaceae bacterium
ACGACCAGCCAGATCGCGACGGCCAGCAGCAGCGACGCAATACCAGCCGCGGTGAACACCGTGCGCCACGAGATAAACGTCGAAATCCAGGCGAGCGGTGTGGCGGCGGCGAGCGCGCCGGTGAGGCCGATCATGGCGCCGATGCCGGTCACCGTGGCAAAGCGGCGCTCGGGGAACCAATCCGCGCCGAGCTTCAGCATGGAAACGAAAGCGACCGATACCCCGAGGCCCGCCAGCGTGCGCCCGACCAGCGCCGCCGTCACCGTCTCCGCGGCGCCGAACAGGATCGAGCCCACCCCGGCGACCAGACAACCCGCGGCCAGCACGAGCCGCGGTCCCAGCGTATCGTTCAGCACGCCGGTCGGCACCTGCATCACCGTGTAGATCAGGTAGTAGGTCGCGGCGAGCGCGCCGAGCATCGCGCCGCCGATACCGAACGCAGCCTGAAGCTCGCCCGCTATCGCCGCCGGCGCGACGCGGTGGAAGAAGGAAAGCCAGAATGCCGAGGCCGCGAGCCCGAACACCACCCAGCCCAAGCGCCGCGCCCGCGCGGCCCCTATGGCCGGTGTGTCGCCCTGTCCCCCGGCATCCGGATTCATTCCAGGCTGCGCGATACAGGCTAGGACTTGCCTGGGCCACCGGCGGCGGCGGACCGCGCGAACCAGTGATCGTAGGCGATACGCGGATCGACGATCGTATCGAGGGCCCAGCCGGCGGCGCGGCGCGCCCACGCCCGTTGCGAATGGAATACCCGCTCAAAAAAGGGGTTGTTCCGGGAGCCGGTTGCCGCCACGGCATTCCAGGCTTTCAACTGGGCGCGCAGCACCTCCGGCGGCGTCTTCAGGAATCGGATCCCCGGCTTGTTGCGCAATTCCGCGTAATCTGTGGAGTAGCGATGCGCGGCTTTCCACGACAGGTCGGCGCTGGCGGCCTGTGTCGCGTATTTCGCGATCGCCCTCAACTCGACCGGAAGCGAGTCGAACCGCTTCTTGTTGAACAGGATCTCGAATACCTGGGCCGGCTGATGGTAGCTGGGCATCATGCAGACGGGGAACACCTCCGGCAGCCCCAGCTGCTGGTCCGACGTGACATTGCTGAACGCCACGGCATCGAGCCGGCCGCCGCGCGCGGCCGGAACGATTTCGTCGTCGGGCAAGTCCTGGACCTCCGCTCCCATCTGCCGGAACAGTTGAGCCGGCATCCCGCGCGCGTGCAGGCGCAGCCCCTTCAACTGGGCGACCGAAACCAGCGGCTTCCTGAACCAGCCGAGCGGCTGTGACGGCATCGGCCCGTAGAGAAATCCCGTCACGTTCAAGTACAATACGCGGGCATGGAGCTCGTCGTACAGCGGCTTTCCGCCGCCATATTCCATCCACGACAGGATGAGATCGGCGTCCATGCCGAGCGCGGGCCCGGAACCGAACAACGAGAACGCGGAGTCCTTGCCGGCCCAGTACGCGGGAACGGCGTGACAGCCGTCGAGCACGCCCTTGTTGACCGCGTCGAGCAAATCGCGCGGCTTGACCACGGCACCCGCCGCGAGCACCTCGATGCGGAGGCGCCCGCCGCTCATGTCGTTCACCTTCCGGGCGTAATCGAGCGCGTACTCGTGGAAGATATCCTTGGGCGACCACGCCCCCTGGAACCGGAAGCTGGCGGGGGATTGCGCAACCGCGACCATCGGGAAACCCGCGACCGCCGTGCCGGTGGCAGCAGTTGCAGCCGCGCGGAGAAAATTGCGTCGCGAGGCGTCCGACGGCGCCGGCCGGCGAGCCGGCACGCCTAGTCTTCCTTGGACTTGAGCGACTGCCAGAGGTCGACCAGCATCATCACGATGCCGATCAGCACGACTATGGTGAGCGCGGGCTGCTGCAGCTTGAGCACAACCGGCGCGAGGTAAATCAGCATCAGCGAGACGGCCAGAATGCCGGCGATGATCTTCAATGCCATGGCGTTTCCCTTTCGATTCCCGGTCAGGCGGCCTCGGCCTGCGCGGCCAGCCAGCGCGCGGTACGCAGCAGGCGCGCATCGCCGTTGCGCTGACCGACGAGCTGGACGCCGAGCGGCAGGCCGTTGGAGCCGCGCATCAGCGGCAGCGTGATGGCAGGCATGCCGCACAAGGTCCAAAGCGTGCAGAACGACGGGTCTCCCGTCGACTCGAGTCCCCTGGGCGCCGTCCCGGCGGTCGCAGGCGTGAGGATCGCATCGCAGCGCTCGAATACTTCCGTGAACCCCTCGTTCAGCAGCGGAATGCGGGCCAGCGCGACCTGGTAGTCGAACGCGGTCACCGCGCGGCCGCGCTCGAGCTGCGCGCGCAAGGCATCGCTCAGCCGGTCGCGGCCATGATCGTACTCCCCAGACAGGCTGGCGGCCATCTCGGCCTCCATGATCGTGCGGTGCAGGTCGAGCGCCGCCAGCGTCGAAGCGGGAAGATCCACCTCCACGACGTGGTCTGCCAGCGCCTGCCTGAGCTCCTCGAAAGCTTCCCGTGCCTCTTCGTCCACGCGCTCCCAGAGGGGCGTCTTGACGAAAGCAAGGAGCGGCGGGAACGGCGGCTCTGCCGCCGCGATGTCGCGGAACGGTATGCGTGCGCGGGGGCGCGTATCGGGATCGCGATGATCGCCGGCCACGAGCGGCTCGCAGGCAAGCGCGATGTCCTCGAGCGTGCGCGCGAAGACGCCCACATGGTCGAGCGCCCGCGAGAGCCTGAGTATGCCGTGGCGGGAGATGAGGCCGTGGGTCGGCTTGAAGCCATAGACACCGCAAAATGCCGCGGGCCGGATGACCGAGCCGTTGGTCTGACTGCCGAGAGCGAGCGGCACCATGCCGGCGGCGACCGCGGCGGCCGAGCCGCTCGATGAGCCGCCCGGCGTGTGCTCCGGATTGTGAGGATTGCGCGTCTTGCCCGGCGTGTAGGTCGCGCACTCCGTCGTCACGGTCTTGCCCATGATGACCGCCCCCGCCGC
>CAZQJF010000560.1:0-2962 GCA_964593735.1 uncultured Streptomycetaceae bacterium
ATGATTGGCGATGTAAGCGATGTCGTCGGGATGCAGGCGCAGGTTCAGCGTGTGCAGCACGCCGCCCGCGCACGGGATCGCGAAATACGCCTCGAGGTGCGCGTAATGGTTCCACATGAGCGTCGCCACGCGCTCGCCGCGTTTCAACCCCATGCGCTGCAATGCGCCGCCCAGCGCCCGTGCGCGGCGATGAAAGTCGGCGTAGTGATAACGGTGAAGGTGCCTGTCCGGCAGCCGGGAAACGATCTCCGAGCCGGGGAACAGCCGCCCGGCGCGCTCGAAGATGTGCGTGAGGGTGAGGGGAAAGTTCATCATCGTGGCTTGCATGGGCGACATGTTAACCTCCTGGCAGCCTATACGGATGGAGAAACGAAATGGATCTGGGCATCAAGGGCAGGCTGGCGCTGGTGACGGGCTCCACGCAAGGCATAGGCCGCGCGATCGCAGAGAGTTTGATCGCGGAAGGCGCGCGGGTAATCGTCAACGGGCGCAGGGAACCGGCCGTCAAGGACACCGTAGCGGCGCTGTCGCGCGACGGCGAGGCCCACGGGATCGCAGCAGACCTTGCCACGCCGGAGGGCGCGCGAAAAGTGCTCGATGCCGCGGCCGGAATCGGACCGGTGGACATCCTTGTCAACAATGTCGGCTACTTCGAGGTGAAAAAGTTCACCGATATCTCCGACCGGGACTGGACCGACATGTTCGAGTTGAACGTCATGAGCGGCGTGCGCCTGACGCGGGCGCTATTCCCCGGCATGCTGGAGCGGAACCGGGGCCGCGTCGTGTTTGTCGCGAGCGAGCAGAGCGTCAAGCCCAACCCCGAAATGATCCACTACGCGATGAGCAAGACCGCGCAGGTCTCGATCGCGCGCGGGCTGGCCGATCTCACGAGAGGGACTGCCGTCACGGTCAACAGCGTGCTGGTGGCGCCGACCTGGTCGGAGGGCGTGGAGACATTCCTCGCCAAGATCGCCCCGTCGGCGGGCAAGACGGTGGACGAGATGCGCACGGCCTACTTCGACGGCCCGGGCGCCTCCTCGATACTCCAGCGCTGGTCGACGCCCGCAGAGATCGCGGCGCAGGTCGTGTTTCTGTGCTCCGAACGCGCTTCATCGATCAACGGCGCGGCGCAACGGGTGGACGGGGGGATTATCCGCTCGCTGTTTTAGCGAGTTGAAGGAGTGACGAGATACAGGTGACGAGGTAAAGGTGGTCGGATCTACTTCTTGCCGACGCATCTTCCGTTCCCGATGAGAACGCGACTCCCTCTACATCAGGCCGCCTTCTTCCTGTTCGCCTCCACCCAGCCATCGACCTGCGCGACGGTCTGATCGACGATGTCGGATTTCATGCCTTTCTGAGCCGCTATGGCCTGCACCAGGCGATCCGTGCGTTCGATGTTGGCCGCGCCGGCCGCCAAAGCCCGTGCGGCGGAAGACGGCGTTACGAGAAATTGCGCCGCGTGAGCGTATTTCTCGAACGGCACGAGGTCTTTCTCCGCCGCACCCAGGGACTTGCACAGGTCGAACACCCAGTTGTACACCGAACGCGACGCTTCGATGTCGCTGTGCACGGCGTCCTTGATGGATCGCATGCCGTCCTTCTGAACGCACCGGTAGTTGCCGGCCAGCAACATGCTCCATTTCGCCAGCGGCACGAAGATCGAGTCGTGCACCTTGAGCTTGACCGGCAATTCGATCTTGCCATCACCGGCGTCGAACCGCGCCGCCTCGATTTCCGACTCCAGCCGGCGCAGGATGGCGGTGTGGGCATCGGAATCGAAGCGCGCCGATTTGAAGTTGGTCGGCAACCTGACTTGAAGCACGTTGACCTTGTCTTCCGGCGGGCGAAAAGCCTGGGGGTCCGGGCTGCACAGCGTCATCACTCTGGGATCGAAATTGTCCCAGACCGTGGCGTCCGTGTAGCAGCTTCTGAGGGCATCCGCATTGAGGCCCGGTATGCGCTTGAGGTAAGGCAGAGGCGGCATGTTCATGATCGACATGCACGGAACCCTGGATTTGGCCACTGCATCCAGCAACTCGCGCACACCGGCAGAACGGTATTGAGGCTCCTGCATGGCCAATGCGACCAGATCATAGTCGGCGGGATTCACCCCTGCCGGACCGCCGGCGGACAGCTTGCCCGGCAGCTTGCGCGTATCG
The DNA here is from genome assembly GCA_964593735.1 of uncultured Streptomycetaceae bacterium. Lineage (GTDB taxonomy): Bacteria > Pseudomonadota > Gammaproteobacteria > Burkholderiales > SG8-41 > SG8-41. The sequence continues at coordinate 2,163 of CAZQJF010000560.1, forward strand.
ACCTCGACGAGTCCGTCGCGTCCTTTGACCGGCATGCGGACCAGGGCGCCTTCCTTGTTGATCAGGTCCGCCTCTGCGGGCAGGCAAATCAGCTTTACGGTATGTCCCGCGAGCAGGAGCTTGGTGGCCAGCAGCGAGCCGTACGACGCGCCCATGATCAGAATCTTGTATGGGGTTTGCATGTAAGACGATTTCCCTGGGTTAGAAAACGAGTGTGCAACCGCGATCCCGGATTATGCAATCCGTTCTCGCTGTCTACTTGAGTTGTGATCCTATTCAATAACCTGCCGCCGCGCAATGACGGGATTTCCCGGCGTCACCGGTGTCTGGCTCCCATCTTCCGCCAGCGCAGCCACACGAGCGCTGCGATACCGAAAACGCCCGCGATCACGCACAACCACTGTAACGTCTCGATCGATACAACGCTCAGCCACGGCCGCGCATCGGAGAACGGCGCGAACGGCCGTACGTCCGCGTGCATGATGCTGTCGATTGCGACGTGGCTGTACGCGCCCATGAATGCGCCCGTCGCGGCCGCGAACCCCGAAATCCGCGCCTCGTAACCCATCCAGCGCGCCTGCGCGGGTGAGAGCCGGGCATTCCAGGCGCGCAACGCCCACTCCCCTGCCGGGCGTCCCAGCCACCAACTCGTCAGGAACACGAGCGTCGCGCCGGCCCAGGTGTGCAGGTACGGATGGACCGGGTCGCCGGTCACGAGGAAAAACCCGATCGGTTCCAGGTCGATCAACGCTTGCGAGAATGCGAATACGGTAAAGCTGAAGTGGCGTGGAGCCATCGCC
>CAZQJF010000561.1:0-2956 GCA_964593735.1 uncultured Streptomycetaceae bacterium
CCAGGTACGTCACCGCCGCCTGGTAATCCTGGCGGTCGTATGCCGCACTCCCGGCGAGGGCCAGCGCCTTCAGATGGTCCGGATTGATCTTGAGCGCCTGGTTGATGAGCCCCAGCACCTTTTCGTCGATGCGCCTGCCCTGGGTCATCGCGAGCGCATCGGCGTAGTCCGCGTAGAGCCCCGCGTCGTCGGAGACCAGCTGAGCCGCCCTTGCGTAGGCCTTTACCGACTCTCCAAAGCGCCCGAGCGCATAGGAGGAACGCCCCAGCATTTTCCAGCCGTCCGCGTCATCCGGGTTGGCTTCGAGCCGCGCCGCGAGCCGCGTGACCATCTGCTCGACCTGCTCGGGCGTCACCGAGGCGTCGCCGTGCGTATCTCCCGGTGCCAGCGCACCCGGATTTCCAGTCTGGAGGTAGAGCACCAGCGCGCACAAGGGAACGAGTACGCCGACGACCACCGCGCTCCAGCGCCCGCCGGGTTTCAGGCCACCTCCCACCTGCGCGTCGCCCGTCGCTTCTTCCAGTACCCGGCGCTCCAGCTCGGCACGCGCGCGGGCATGCTGGTCCGAGGCCAATGTGCCATTCGCGAGATCGGTGTCGAGCTCGGCGAGCTGGTCGCGCAGGAGTGCCAGGTTGGATGACGCCCGCGCCAGCCCGGCGTTCTTCCCGCGCCGGCGCAGCAGCGGCGGCAGCAGCCAGGCCAGCGCGCCGGCGGTCATGACAGCCGCGATGATGGCGAACCACGTCACGCGCGGTCTTCCTCGCTACGGCCGGTGAGCAGCGCATCGGCCCGCCGCCGCTCTTCGTCGGAGAGAACCTTCTCCTCGGCGTGCGCACGGCGTCCGCTCAGGTTCCGCGCCAGCACCGCGATGCCGATCAGCAATAGCAAGGCAGGTCCGAACCACAGCAGCACGGTGGCCGCCTTCAGCGGCGGGCGATACAACACGAAATCGCCGTAGCGCTGCACCATGAAGTCCACGATCTCGCCATCGCTCCGGCCCTGCGCGATCTGCTCGTGTATCTGGCGGCGCAAGTCCACTGCCAGCTCGGCGTTGGAGTCGGCAAGCGACTGGTTCTGGCACACCAGGCAGCGCAACTGCTCCGAGAGGCTGACCGCCCGCTCCTGACGCACCGGGTCCTGCTCCGTCGGCGCCGCCTCTCCGCTCCAAGCTACGGACGGCAGCAGTGCGATCAACACAATGACTGGAAGCCATTTCAAAAGTACCGTTCGCCCTGAGAGCGTAGCCCGTTCATCCTTCGACTCCGTCGCCCGCAGCCTGTCCTGAGCGTAGTCGTTCATCCTTCGACTCCGCTGCGCTACGCTCAGGACGAACGGATGAACGACGGAGTCGAAGGGCTCAGGACGAACGGCCGGAGTCGAAGGGCGAACGCCTTCAGCCATATTTGAGATGGCTTCCCGGCACTTCATGCTCTGCATCTGCGTTTATCTGCGTTCATCGGCGGCGAATACTACGCCCTTCACGATTTTTTCAACTGATGAATGAGCGGCAATATCTTCTCGTCCAGCGCCTTGCGCGTGATCGCCCCGATCTGCTTGTAGCGGATCACCCCCCGCCGGTCGATGACGAAGGTCTCCGGCACGCCGTAAACGCCGAAATCGATTCCTACTCTGCCCTCGGGATCGGCCACGCTCAGGAGGAACGGATCGCCGAACTGCTCGAGCCACGCTTTGGCTGCATCCGGCTGGTCCTTGTAGTTCAGGCCCACGATCGGGACGATGCCGCTTTTTGCGAGATCGACGAGGAACGGGTGCTCGTCGCGGCAGGACGCGCACCACGATGCCCAGACGTTCAACAGCCAGACCTGCCCCAGCATGTCCTTCTGCGAGAACGTGAGGCCCGGCTGGTGCAGCTGCGGGAGCTGGAACGCCGGCACCGGCTTGTCGATCAGAGGCGACGGCACTTCGCGCGGATTCAACGTGAGCCCGACAGCGAGGACCGCCGCCAGCAGGAGGAATATGGCGAGAGGGACGAGAAAACGCATTCGCAGCCTGTCGGGATCAGGACGCCGACAGGCTGCGAATAACAAATCCGCCCGCGGATCTGGAAGACGGTTCTGGAACAAAATACATGCGACAGAACATGAACGATGGAGTGGTGTCTGTAACGGAAACTCTGCGGCGCAATTGACCGGTTAGTGAATGGTCTTCATGTTGAGGATTATGTCGGGCGGACGCCCGACATAATCCTGGGCGCGCCCGCCGCAACCTCGCGGCGCCGCACGCCCCGGTAGCGGCGGTCCGAAACCGCGAGCAGTCCGCCGAGCGCCATGATCGCGCACCCGGCCCAGATCCACGTGATGAACGGCTTGTAGTAGATTCGTACGCTCCACGCCCCGCCGCTGACCGGTTCGCCGAGCGACACGTACAGATCGCGCAATGGCCCGCTGTCGATCGCTGCCTCGGTCATCGTGCTCTGCTGCACGTTGTATACGCGCTTCTCCGGGGCCAGCACCGCCACCGCGCTGCCGTCGCGGCTGACGGCTATCGAGCCCCGAGCCGCGCGGTAGTTAGGGCCCACGACGTTCTGCGCGCCGTCGAACCGGAAGGTGTAGCCGGCGACCGTCGTGACATCCCCCGGCGCCATGCGCACGTCGCGCTCAACCTCGTAGGCCCGCACCAGGGTCACGCCGATGACGAATACTGCCACGCCGCAATGCGCGGTCAGCATGCCGTAATAGCTGCGCGGTTGCGAGCGCGCCCTGGCAACGAGGTTGCCCGCGCCCGCTCCGAGACGAGCGTGCAAATTGACGTATGCGGTCACCAGTATCCAGCAGGCGAGCAGCATCCCGAAGCTCGCCACGGGCGTCCACTTCCCGATGATCGCGGGGATCAGCAGCGCGGTGACCACGCTCACCGCCAGCGCCCAACGCAGGCGGACGGCAAGCTCGGGCGGGCTCGCCTGCTTCCATCTCGCCATGGGGCCTATGCCCATGAG
>CAZQJF010000562.1:0-2956 GCA_964593735.1 uncultured Streptomycetaceae bacterium
AACCTCGCTCACCGTGCCCGGCATCCGCTACGTCGTGGACACCGGGCTCGCCCGCGTCAACCGCTACAGCTACCGCAACAAGGTCGAGCAGTTGTTGACGGAGCCGGTGTCGCAGGCTTCGGCCGATCAGCGCGCCGGACGCTGTGGCCGCGTCGCCGCCGGGATGTGCGTCCGTCTCTATTCGGAAGAGGACTATCGCGCGCGGCCCCAGTACACGGAACCGGAGATATTGCGCTCGTCGCTCGCGGCGGTGATCCTGCGGATGAAGGCGCTCGGGCTCCCCGATGTCGAGCGCTTTCCGTTTCTGGATCCCCCGGCCCCGCGCATGATCGCCGACGGCTACCAGTTGCTCGCCGAGCTTGGCGCGGTCGACGAGTCCAATAACCTGACCGGGATCGGCCGCCGCCTCGCGCGCTTTCCCATAGACCCCCGGGTCGCCCGCATGGTCCTTGCCGCCGAAAGCGAGAACTGCCTGGCCGAAATACTGGTCATCGCCGCGGTGCTGGAGGTGGACGATCCACGGGAGCGGCCGTTCGATCGCGCGGAGGCGGCCGACCGCGCCCACGCCCGGTTTCACGACGAACAATCGGATTTCATCTCGCTGCTCAAGCTATGGGACTGGTTCGAGCAGGCCATCGGGAACCGCAAGTCCAACCGCAAGCTCGCGGAGGAATTGCGCGATCAGTTCCTTTCGCAGCGCCGCATGCGCGAATGGCGCGACGTGCACCGCCAGCTTGCGGCGCTGGTGGGCGAGATGCACATGCGCGTCAACGGGAAGCCCGCGACCTACGAGCAGGTGCACCGCGCCCTCGTTGCGGGGCTCCTGGGCAACGTCGGCTGCAAGGGTGAGGAGGCCGGCGAGTATCTCGGCGCGCGCGGCATCAAGTTCTCGATTTTTCCGGGCTCCGGGCTGCGCAACAAGCAGCCGAGGTGGGCGCTTGCGGCGGAGCTGATCGAGACGACGCGGCTCTACGCGCGCTGCGTGGCGCGCATAGAGCCCGAATGGGTGGAGGCGGTCGCGGGCGGCCTCGTCAAGCGGCACTACTTCGACCCCCACTGGGAGAAGCAGCGCGCGATGGTGGCTGCATACGAGCGCGTCACGCTCTACGGCCTGACGCTCGTGCCGCGGCGGCGGGTGCACTACGGCCCGATCAATCCGAAGGAGGCGCGCGAGGTCTTCATCCGCGGTGCGCTGGTCGCGGGAGAGCTCGAGACGCGCGCCGCATTTCTCTCGCACAACCGCCGGTTGGTGAAGGAGATCGAGGCGCTCGAAGAGAAAGCGCGCCGCCGCGACGTGCTGGTGAGCGAAGATGCAATATTCGCGTTTTACGACGGCGTTATTCCCGAGGGAATCGTCGACGGCGCGGGATTCGAAAAGTGGCGGGAAGAAGCCGAGCGGGCGGACGCCGGGCGGCTATGCATGACGCGCGAGTATCTGATGCTGCACGGGGCCGCCGGCATCACCGAAGCGCAGTTCCCCGAGCGCATCCAGGCCTCCGGCGTCGATCTCAAGCTCACCTATCGTTTCGAGCCGGGACATCCGCTCGACGGCGTGACCGCGAGCGTTCCGCTGCAAGTCCTCAACCAGCTCGACCCCGGCGGGTTCGAATGGCTGGTCCCCGGGCTGGTCCGCGAGAAAATCGCGCAACTCCTGAAGGCTCTGCCGAAGCGCCTGCGGCGTCATCTCGCCCCGCCGGCGCAGCACGTAACGGAATTCCTGACGGAATGCGAGAGAGGAGAGAGGGGGGAGGAGAGAGGAGAAAGGAGAGAGACGCCATCGCGTCTCCTGCCGACGCTGGCGCGGTACGTGCAGCGTGCCGCCGGAGAACCCGTTTCCCCGGATATATGGGACGACGCGGAACTGCCGTCCCATCTCAGGATGAACTTCCGGGTGGTGGACGAGGCGGGCCGCGAGCTCGCCGTGGGCCGCGAACTGCCCGAGCTCAAGGCGCGCCTGGGGCAGGCGGCCCAACTCACTTTTGCCGCCGCGGAACCCGGCATAGAAAGGACCGGAATCCGCTCCTGGGATTTCGGGGAGCTCCCGGCAAGCATCGCGTTCGCGCGGGGCGGCCGCAGGCTCACCGGCTATCCCGCGCTGGTGGACGAGGGCGAGAGCGCCGCGATCCGGCTGTTCGACACCCCGGGGGCGGCGGAGGCCGCCATGCGCGGCGGCGTGCGGAGGTTGATGCGGATCGCGCTCAAGGAACAGATGAGGCAACTCGAAAAGAACCTTCCCGGCATGCCACAGGCGGCGCTGGCGCTGCGCTCACTGGTTCCCGCCGAGGAATTGAAGGAAGACCTGTTGACGGCGATCGCCGATCGCGCCTTTATCGGCGACGACGACCTGCCGCGCAACGAGCAGGCATTCGAGGCGCTCGAGAAGCGGGCGCGCACGCGTCTGCCTGCCGTGCGCGAGGCAGGCTCGCGGCTGCTGGCTGCCGTCGCGGAGGAATACCAGCGCGCCCAGTCGACCCTGGCCGCGGCTGCCAGGGGGCTGCCGCAACCGGTGGCCGACCTGCGCGCGCAACTCGCCCGCCTGGTGTTCAAGGGATTCATGAGCGCAACGCCCTGGGAAAAGCTCCACGACCTGCCGCGTTACCTGAAGGCGATGCAGCGGCGGCTCGACAAGTATCCCGCGGATCCGCAGCGCGACGCGAATCACTCGGCATCCATACTCGAGTTATGGAAGCGCTACGAGGAACGAGCGGCGAGGCTGCGGCGCATCGCGGAGGCCGACCCGCAACTGGAGGATTTCCGCTGGCGCATAGAAGAGCTGCGCGTGTCGCTTTTCGCGCAGGAGCTGAAGACGCCGTACCCCGTCTCGTTCAAGCGCCTGGACAAGCTGTGGCGCGCGATCGCGCGTTGAACTGTTCAAAGTTCAACGTTCAAAGTTCAAGGTTTGTCGTGCGATATTGAACATTGAACCTGAAACCTTGAACGCTCCTTTCGTTACCCA
>CAZQJF010000563.1:0-2954 GCA_964593735.1 uncultured Streptomycetaceae bacterium
CGATCGCATTGACTGCGAATAAATAGGGACAGCCACATTGTTTCACCTGCAAGGACGGCCTCCAATTTCGGGGATCCAAAGGGGCATGGCCCCGGGCATGGCCCCCTTTTCAATGAACCGCTAACCCATCGTCGAGTTGAACGTGCCCCCATCCAGCAGCAAGTTCTGTCCAACGATGAAACCGGACGATGCGGCACAGAGAAAAGCGCACGCCTCGCCGAATTCGAACGGATCCCCAGGGCGTCCGGCAGGGCTATTCTTGAAATGCTGTGCGATGTACTCATCGACCGGTATGCCCGCTTTGCGCGCGGCCTCCGCGCGCCCCGACCGCAGCCGGTCGGTGAGGAACGGGCCTGGCAGCAGGCCGTTGATGGTGACGTTGTGGCGCGCGACCTGGCGCGCCAGGCCGGCAACGAAGCCGGTGAGGCCTGCGCGAGCCCCGTTGGACATACCGAGTTCAGGGATCGGCGACTTGACCGATCCCGAAGTGATGTTGACGATGCGTCCGAACTTGCGCGCGATCATGCCGTCGACCACGGCTTTGATCAGCATGATGGGCGTGAGCATATTGCCGTTCACGGCTTTCATCCAATCCGCCTCGTTCCATTCGCGGAAATCCCCCCGCGGCGGGCCGCCAGCGTTATTCACGAGGATGTCCGGATCGGGGCATGCCGCGAGCACTTTGGCGCGGCCCTCCGGTGTGGTGATGTCAGCCGCCACGGCGGTCACCACGCGCCCGGTAGCCGAGCGGATCTCGGCGGCGGTCGTTTCGAGCTCACTCGCCGTGCGCGAATTGATCACCAGGTCGACGCCGTTTCTTGCCAGCGACATCGCGCAGGCTTTCCCCAGCCCTTTGCTGGCGGCGCACACGATCGCTTTCTTGTCCTTGATGCCCAGGTCCATGGTTGTGTTGGCTCCGTCCCGTTGATCAGATCGGCCACGTGCGGTCATGCAAGTTGCCAGGGTGGAAGATTACCTGATGAGCAGGAACCCGGAACTACGTGCGAGCATACGGGACACGGATGCCCTCGGGGTCGGACGACCCGGTGCTCGGTCCTCAAGGCCTCGAAATCAGGCACTCGTAACCTTCCCCTCCTGCAAATAGGAGGGGTGGCGCGCGTACGCCCGCCGGGGTGGTCCGGATGAACGCCAATCAGAACATGTTTATGCGCAGACCGGCCGGGATGCCGCTGCTGGCCGGGTCCTGTCGGAACGCCCGGCGCCTGCTCCGATTCTCTCAGCGCATTTGGTCAATTGACTAGACCGTCGCGTTGTCTGGAAACCGTACCAGTACCCGAGAATCGGATCAGTCATCCGGCCATTCCGCCACCCGGCCGCTGGTAGCTTGAGTCTGGCACGAGCCTGGCCCCAGTTCTCGCGGGCAGATAAATATCGATTTCCGAATCGAAATAAATATCGATTTCCGAATCGAAAGCTGCTGTCGGCTGAGCGCCTCCGACGCGCGGTGGATGGAGTCGGTGACGCGGCGGTCGAGAACCCAGCTGTACAGCCACTCCCAACTCGTCGGTTTTCCCGTAACCGCTATCGCGGCGCCTTGCGTATCCGGAACGTCGGGTCCTTGTCGGATCCGCCCGGCTTGCCGCGCCTCCAGCCCAATGCCCGCGAGTAGCTGCCGAACAGCCCCGCGGCCTCTATCTGCGCCTCATCGATCCCGGTAGGTCCTTCCGCGCAGGGTGCGACGTAGAGCGCATCGGTCGGGCAGTAGATCTCGCACAGGAAACAGGTCTGGCAGTCGCTCTGCCGCGCGATTACCGGCGGCTTGCCCCGTACCGGGTCGAATACATTGGCGGGACACACCTTTACGCAGATGTCGCAGGCGATACAGCGTTCGGAGGAGACGATTTCAATCATTGTGCGCGACCATCAGGCAACTGCCGCGCCCGGGATTTCGGAGCGCCTGACATCGATGCGATCGAGACCCGACACCTCGAACGAGCAGGCGAATTCAGGGTCCGCCGCCGGCATGTCAAGCCGGCGTTGCATGCCGCGGCTTTCTGCCCGGGCCAGTGCGCTCGCATAGGCCCACCGACTGGTCGCCGTCAATGCCGCCGCCTCCCGCGACCTGACTGCGCCGAGGCCCTCGCCCGGCAGGTGGTCGCGCAAGTCGGCCCATACGCGATCGAGCCGGTCCAGCGACTGCCGCAGCGTTGCGCCCCGGCGAAAGAAATTGCGGTCCAGGGGAAGAAACTCCTCGCGCACTGTCTCCAGGATATCGCCCGCGCTTGAATCCGAACGCGCGGATACGGCAGGACGCAGCCCCGCCCTGCCGAGCCCCGTTACGCGGCGGTCCCGGATCTTCCCTGTTTCCCGCGCCGCGAAATCCGCTGCGGCCCGCCCCGCCCAGCTGCCCGAGGCGATCGCCCAGGACGAATTCGGTCCGCCGCCACCGGTTATCGCGCCAGTCATGCGCTCGCGGCTCGCCGCGTCGCCGGCAGCGTAAAGGCCGGGGACCCCGGTGGAGCAGTCGTCCCCCATCAGCTTGATCCCGCCAACGCCGCGCACCGTGCCTTCGCAGCGCAATGTAACCGGAAACCGCTGGGTAAATGGATCGACTCCGGTGCGATCGTGCGGCAGGAAACAATTCGGCTGCCCCTGCCTGAGCCACAGCCTCAATTCGGGAATGCCTCTGTCGAGTTGCGCCCACACCGGCCCTTCGAGCAGGGCCCGGGCAACCACCACGTGGCGGTCCCTGGCGGTATCGAGCCGGGTGCCGTCCTCGCGGAAAAAGCTCGCCCACGTAAACGGCATGCCCTTGTTGAGTGAGCTCCGTTTCGGCGCACATGCGTATTGCGCCGAGAATTCCATGCCGGACAGCGTCGCGCCCGCTTCGGCCGCCATCAGATAGCCGTCGCCGGTCAACCCGGTCGCGCCCAGGATGCGCTCGCCGAAGGCGCAGCCACCCGTCGCCAACACTACCGCGCCGGCGCGCACCC
>CAZQJF010000564.1:0-2953 GCA_964593735.1 uncultured Streptomycetaceae bacterium
CGGGCGTCCTTGATCAGTTTGGACACCCTGGTCATTTCCGATTCCATCACTGTCGCAAGCTCGCGCGGAGAGCTGGCGACGGCCTCTACTCCAGCGTTGAATAGCCGCTCTGTAACCGCTGCGGACTTGAGGTACTGCGCGAGTTCCGTGTGCAGTCGCTTGATGATGGTCACCGGGGTTTTGGCGGGCGCCAACAGCGCATAAATGACGACCGATTCATAACCGGGCAACGATTCCGCCACCGCAGGCAAACCGGGAGCCAGCGCGGATGGCTGCAGGCTGGTGACCCCCAAGGCCCGCAAGCGGCCCGACCTGACGTGCGGCAACCCTGCGGCGGTGGTAGGAAACATCATGTGCACCTGGCCGCTCAGCAGGTCGTTGACCGCCGGCCCGCTGCCCTTGTAGGGAATGCGCACGATATTGAGCCCGGCCATGGACTTGAACAATTCCGCCGCGAGATGATTGGAAGCGCCTGTCGCGCCCGTGGCATAGTTGAGCTGCCCGGGTTTCGATCGGGCCAAAGCGATCAATTCCCTGACGGAATTTGCCGCTACCGAGGGATGCACGACAAGGATATTGACCGCCCTTGATGTGAGCGAGATCGGTGAAAAATCCTTCACCGGATCGTACGGCACGTTGTCCTGCAGTAACGGCGTAAGCCACAAGACGCTGCCGACGGCAAGCAGGGTATAACCATCGGCCGGTGCTTTGGCTACCAGCTCGCCTATGATCCCGGCAGGCCGGTTATCCACCACCAGTTGCTGGCCCAGGCTGCCCGTAAGCCCTTGCGCGATCACGCGCGCCATGAAATCGTTGCCGGCTCCGATGGGAGCGGTGATGATGCGAATGGGCTTGGTCGGATAGGCCTGGCCCGATGCCGCGCCCGCCCCCAAAACTATCATGCCGGCGGCTGCCATCCATGCGACAACACGCGGCTTCGGCATGGCGCCTCCTGTCAGGAATCCGCGGCCGCGTAGCACCAGCGCAACTAATTGTTTTGTCATAAATACCTGCATAAAAATACTCGATTTGGAGGCTTATCGAGCGTGCACAAGCCAGAGGCGTATCATGACGACAGAGAAGAAAAGGCATGAATCGCGCCAGCATTTTTCAACCATCCGGCTGGAGGACCATATCATGAATTACAAGCTCACATCTCTCACTCATCACGAGACCGGCGCCGAGATCCTGGGGCTCGATCTGAAGGAACCCATCGGCGCCGAACTGCGCAAAGCACTCAATGCCGAGTTCGCGAAATACCACGTGCTGGTATTCCGCGACCAGAAAATGACGGCGCCGGATTTCGCCCATGCCGGGGAAATCTTCGGCGAGCTCATGTCGCATCATCACAAGGACATACGCGCAGCCGGGCATGGGGAAGTCTACGAGGTCCGCAACACGCAGATTGCGCCGGGCCAGTACCGGATCGCCGGCGCAACGTTCCACACCGATCATTCCAACCACCCCATTCCGCCGAAAGCCACCGCGCTGCACCCCGTGTCGCTGCCGAGCTATGGCGGCGACACGCAGTTCGTCAACATGCACAACGCCTACGACGACCTGCCGCAAGCCATGAAGCGCCGCATCGACGGTCTCAGGGCCGTGCACGTTTTCGAGAGCAAGTTCAGCCCGCGCAAGCTGCGGCCTCTCGACGAAAAAGGCCGCGCGGAGTTGCCGCCGCCCGGCATACACCCGCTGGTGCGGCTGCATCCCGAGAATGGCCGCAAGGCGCTTTATCTCAATCCCGTGCGCATCGAATCCATCGTGGGCATGCCGGAGGACGAAGCTCTGGCGCTGGTCGCCGAACTGATGGCGCACGCCACGCAGAAAAAATACGAGTACCGCCATCAGTGGCGTTACGGCGACATGGTCATCTGGGACAACCGCAGCGTGATGCACCAGGCAAACGGCGACTACGACATGAACGAAACCCGCCACCTGTATCGCATCATGGTCGCGGGCGAACCGGTGCTGGCCGGTGAGCTGGCAAGCGCAGCCGCCTGAGGCCGTTCGATCCGTCGTTTGCCCGCTCGGGCTGAAGGTACTGCGCCAGCGCGTATGCGGCCGTATGCGTGCGTGCGCGAGCGGGCACGGGCGAAAATTCAAAACTGCTGTCGCGCAGGTCAAGGGAGCCGACGCGCTGAAAAAGCACAACGACGCGATCGAGGCCAGCTACCTGAAGCAAGGTCTGATCGACCGCAAGACCAAGGAACTGGCGATTATCGTGGCGTGCGTCGCCGTCAAGGACTCGGCGGCCCACCTGCAGTGTCACATGCATGCCGCGACGAATGCCGGCGCAACGCCGGAAGAGATTCTCGAGTTGATCGAGCTCGTCGGCAGCTGGACGGGCAGCGTCGCGAGGATCAACGGACTCGAAGCGTGGCGGGCCTCCTTCCGTCCGGATGTACCGACGATCGACCGCGTGGTGGAGCTCAAGTAAAGGACCTGTTCGCGGTCACCGGGGCCGCAGGCCGGCATCGGAGACCAGCCGGTTCAACGACTCGATCTGTGCGCGCAGGAGCTTGCTGTACTCTTCTGGCGTGCTCGGCGAGGGAATATAACTGATGGCCTGCAACCGCTCCTTCACGTCGGGCAGATCGAGAATGTGCGCGAGATCCTTGCCGATCCGTTCCAGGATGGGACGCGGCGTGCCGGCGGGCGCGAGCAATCCGTGCGAAGTATCGGGGCGCCTGAACTCCGGCATCGTTTCGCCCAGCGCCGGCACGTCGGGCAGTATGGGCGAACGCTGCGGCGACGCCACCGCCAGCGCCACCAGCTTCCCTTCCTTGACGAAGGGCAGCGTCACGCCCATGGTCCCCACGGTGTAGTGGCTGCGCCCGGCTAGAACCTCGATGGCCGCTTCCGGCCCGCCCTTGAACGTCACTTGCACAGCTTTGATCCCGGCGATGAGGTTGAATCGGACGCCGGTCAGGTGTCCAGCGCTGCCGGTCCC
>CAZQJF010000565.1:0-2949 GCA_964593735.1 uncultured Streptomycetaceae bacterium
GGTGCTCGGGCCGGACCGGCGCCCGGTGCCGCCCGGCGAGACGGGCGAGCTCGCGATCGCGGGCAGCCAGCTCGCGCTCGGTTATCTCGGCGCGCCCGAGGTCACGGCCGAGCGGTTTCCGTCGATCGACGGCAAACGCTGGTACCTTACCGGCGACATCGCGATGCAGGACGCCTCGGGCGTATTTCATCATCTCGGCCGCGCCGACAACCAGATCAAGATCCACGGCCACCGGGTCGAGCTGGAGGACATCGAGGCGCACATGCGGGCGGTTGGCTGCACCGATCAGGTGGCGGCAGTGGGCTGGCCGATGGAAGACGGCGTGGCGCTGGCGATCGTCTGCTTCGTCGCGCAAAACGGGCTACCCGCGGGCCGGATCCGCGAAGCGCTCCGCAGCCGCCTGCCGTCCCACATGGTGCCGACTGCGATTCATGAGGTGGGGGCGCTCCCACTCAACGCGAATGGAAAGCTCGACCGGCGGGCGCTGATCGCCCGGCTCGAAGCCGATGCTCCCCAGAATCTATCTCAAAAACAAAAAACATGAATTAGCCACAGATACACACAGATAAACACGGATTTCAAAATTCAAAGGTCCAGTTCATTTAACCGCCGATGGCCGCCGATGGCCGCCGATGAAATCGGACCCGACCACAACAATGGACATCCACGCGAATGCAAAGATGCCGATCTGCTCCAGGCAGCGTGCATCAGTACCCGTTCACGTTTCACCGGTATTGGGCGTTCCGTATCCAATATTCTTCCTGAACTTATCGGCGGCCATCGGCGGCCATCGGCGGTTATTCCGCCCTGGACCCTGTCTGTGTTCATCTGTGTTTATCTGTGGCTCCAAATAGTTTTTTGAGACCACTTCTGATTGCACTGTGTCACAAAATAGCTTCCCTCCCCCTCGACGGGGGAGGGTTAGGGTGGGGGTGAACCGTCATGAGCGATTGTTTTTCACCCCCATCCCAGCCTTCCCCCGTCAAGGGGGAAGGGGGTTTCGCTGGTGTCTCGTGACAGTGCAGCTAATGGTCCGGCCACTTCAATGGCGGCTGCCGCCGATCGAGACCTACCCGGCGGTGGTCGCCTTCGTGCAGACCCATCTCGGAAAGCTCATGCTGTTCGCCGCCTTCGCGGCGCTGATGAATCTGGTCGCTCCCGGCATGTGGATAGCCAATCGCGAGATGTGGTTATGGGTGACGATCGCCGCGGCGGTGGTTTCCCTGGCCGGCCGCCACCGGCACGTCGTCCTGCTGGTGTGTACTGCGGCGCTGATCGCGCGCGCGCCGGACTGGTTCAAGTTCGACGCGGTCTGGACGACGATCCGCCAGGAAAACCTGCCCGCGATCCCATACCTTCGCGCCGGCGCCCTGATCGCCTGCGTGCCGCTGGCTGCGCTGGCGATGTATCTCGCCCGGCGCTACCGCGACCACCCGCTCGGGCGCCGGCCGGTCCTGGCGCAGCACGTCCTCTATTTCTGCCTGCTCGCGCTCGCGGCCTCGCACCTGCTCCGGGGGCTTCCGCAGGTCCTGCTCTGGGCCATGCTCGTGAGCTTTTCGGCCTATTTCTGGTTTCTGGCTTACGCCCTGATGGATCAGCGCCACCGGCAACCGCCACCGCTGCTCTTTCAGTTCGCGACCTTCAGTCCCTTTGCCTTTCCCACGCCAGTGCCGATGGGCAAGGGCTTTGCCAACTGGCGCAGTGTCGAGGCAGGCACGGCCGAAGAACTGGCCGTGACGCAGTTGAAGGCGTTCAAGCTGCTCGTCTGGGCGCTCGCGCTCAAGGTCCTGCTCTGGGTGTATTACCGGGTTTTTTACGAGCAGCTCGGCATTACACCCCTTGCGGTCAACTTCGAAAGATTCCTGGATGGCGGCAGGGAACCCGTCTCGCTCGGCGTTCTCAGCATCATCGCCAATTTCCCCGAGGAGCTGCTGAAGATGGCGATCGGAGGGCACGTCATCATCGCCGTTGCCAGGCTCGCCGGTTTCCGCCTGCTGCGCAACACCTGGAGGCCGCTGTCGTCGCGCACGATCGCCGAATTCTGGAACCGCTACTATTATTATTTCAAGGAGATACTCGTCGCTGTTTACTTCTATCCGACCTACGTCAGGTGGTTCAAACGCCATCCCCGGCTGCGCATCGCTTTCGCCACCTTCATGGCGGCGGGGGCCGGCAATTTCTTCATGCACTTCCTCCTGCAGAGCACGACGATCGCAACGTTCGGGCTCCTCGATACTCTGATACGCTTGCAGACCTATGCCTTCTATTGCGTGGTGCTGGCCGCCGGCATCGTCGTGTCCCAGCTTCGTGCCCGCAGGCCGGACCCCGGCGCGGGATGGCTGCGCGGGCAATTCGTGCCCTCGCTGGGTGTCGCGGCTTTTTTCTGCTTCCTGTCGTTCTTCGACGGGCCACAGCGTCACGTGACGCTGGAACAGCACTTCGCGTTCCTCTTCCAGGTTCTTGGGATCAGCCGATGGATGCAGACGATCGGGTAAAGATCAGGATGTTCGTCGAGGAACTGCTCGGCGAACACGACGACCACGCCGCGTTCGGCGATACCGAATCGCTGATCAAGGCGGGCCGCCTCGACTCCCTGGCGGTGGTGAAGCTCGTGACGTTCCTCGAGGCCGACTTTGCGGTCGATTTCGCCCGGGTCGAGTTCGACCCGGAACGGCTGGATACGGTCGCCGAGATCGCGGCGGTGATCGAGGACTCGCGGCGTATTGGTTAGCGGCGAGGTGATGGCGCGTCCGTCAATCAAAATCAAAAAACATGGATTGGCCACAGATACACACAGATAAACACGGATAACTCAAACCTGAAATTCAAGATGATTTCAGCCACGGAACCACACGGAAGCACACAGAAACTACAAGAAGCAAAGCAACCAACTAACGAATAGAATCATTTCAGATCTTCCGTACTGTCCGTGTTTTCCGTGTGATTCCG
>CAZQJF010000566.1:0-2940 GCA_964593735.1 uncultured Streptomycetaceae bacterium
TGGTCGTCGGTTGCGTGTGACCACCTTCCATCACCATCACGCGGTTGCGGTGCGGGTCGCCGCACACGAGGATGTGCAGCATGTCCGGACCGGACAGCACCCGCACCATGTCATCCGGCGCGCCGGCGAACTCGGGCGGCAGGATGCCGGCCTCGACCTGCCTGCGCGCGGTGGTGCGCATGATCGCGGTGTACTTCAGGATCCAGTCGTAGTCCGCGAGGCGCATCCGCGCGTGCTCGTGGATGTAGCGCTTCACGTCCGCTTTCGAGTAGCCCGCCGCGGCGAGCGATTTCGCGACCGGCGGCGACAGGAGCACGGTGAGCATCGCCCGCTCGGTGTCGGGCCCGCGCGCGGGGAAGTGGAACAGCCGCGTCTTCTTCATGACCTCGCGGCACAGGAGCTCGAGCGCGGTCTGGGCGCCGGGCTTGTCCGGCGTGTCGTACGGCGCAGGGGACGAGCCCCAGTTGTTGGTGACGCCGACCGTGACCGTGCTCGCCCCCGCATCGAATCCTTCGTCCACGTGGTACGGCGGCCACGGCGAGTCCGGGTGCTCCGCCAGCGCGATGGCGAGCGGGTAGCCGAAGGTGCCCATGTAGCTCGCGCCGGGGCGGAAGCCCGCGATGTTGCGGACGATGAGGCCGACGGCGCGGCCGATGGCGGGGTTGGGTCCGCGCGAGACGAGCTGCCCGCCGCGCTCGATGCCGAGCGCTTCGACGACCGGCCCGCCCACCAGCACGTAGGGGAAGATGCCCGACGAGCTGCCGATGCTGTTCAACGCGCACTTCTCGTCGCCCAGCGCCTCGACCGCGGCGATCAGGAGCGGCAGGTGCTCGGGCCGGCAGCCGGCCATGACCGCGTTGACCGCGACGTTCCAGGGCGTCGCCCGCAGGTTCGCCGACGGGAGCACGGCGATCTCCGCGTCGGGCGCGCGATCGGTGTGCTCGAGAAATTCCTCGACGCGCGCGATCGTGGGCGGGACGATCGGCAGCCCGTCGCTCCATTCCCGCTCGTTGAAGTGGCGGGCGATGGCCTCGGCGGTGCCGGCGAACACGATCTCCCGCGGATCGCGCTTGCGGGATTCCGCGCCGGCGCCGTCGTCAATGCCGGTGCGGCCCTCCACGCGAGTGAGCCCTTCCACGATCTGCCCGATCAGCGCCTGCTCGACGTTCTGCGCGATCTGCTTCACGTCGTGCATGCCGATCTGGCCCGGGTATTCGGCGACCCGCAGGTCCGCCACGCCGCCCGACTTGCCGGTGAGGCGCGCGAGCACGGAAAAGCCGGTGGTCGCCACCACCACGCTGGGGATGCCGGCCTTCTCGGCCTCCGTCGCCGGCCGCGCCGCGGCCGGTGCGCAGTTGCCTCAGGCGCCCATGCCCGAGATCACCGCGTCGCAGCCTTTCTCTTTGGCGAGCGCCGCCATCGTGCGGGCGCGCTCACGCTGGCTGGCGGCGTGGTCGCTGCCCGGGGCGTGCGGAAACTCGGTGTAGGGAATGACCTTGAGGCCGGGGTAGCGCTGCTTGAGCAGCTCCCGGATCACCGGAAAGGCCAGGTCGCCCTTGAAGACGCCGTTCCAGAACTCACCGACGGTCTTGCCGTCGAGGCTGTCGATGCGCCGCGCCGCCCCGGCCTGCCTGACGGCCTCGAAGCCGAGAGGGCTGACGACTTGCTCGTTTTCCATGGAGTGAGGAGCTTAACGCATCACCCATTGTTGACGGAAGGGGTGACGACTGACGGCTGATGACTGACGAGAACATTCCCCCATTGCACGTGCTGGATCTGCACGCAGGTCGATGAAGGGTGAGGGATGAGGGATGGTCAGGTTCCGATCGTGATGGCATGGCTAGAACGCATTTCATAAATCCCCTCTCCCCCAATTGGGGGAGAGCTGCGAAGGCGGCGAGGGGGCCGGGATAGGGTGAGGGGCAACACGCGAGAGACGCGCTTACCTATGAGAACGGTCGATCTCGCTACCCCTCACCCCAACCCTCTCCCCGTTAACACGGGGCGAGGGGGCATTATGAAACCGCTTCTAGTTCGTGTCCCGCAAGTATCTTCAACAAACGTCATCCCGGCGCAGGCCGGCCAGATGAGGCACATTACGTGTTTCTACCGGAACCGAATAGATTCGATGTTCCAGGAAGGCGCCCAGCGCCGCCAACACGGCAGCTCCTTCGGCGAGCAGTTGATCATGCTCGCGCTGGCCGCGCTTTTCGTGGTCCTGGCCGTCGCAACGTTCAGACATTCAGTCACGGCCGGGATCAGCGTCGTGGGCCTCGCGGTAGGCGTGGGGTCGCTGGTCTTTGTGCTCGGCGTGCTCCGCGACCGGCGCGTGGAACGCCGGCGCGAGGAGCGCTGCGTGTCGGAGTTGGAGCGGACCGCCGCCGCGCAGCACGCGGCGGTCGACGCGATCTTCCTGGGCAGGAGGGAGGGCGGCCCCGCGGTATTCGGGATCGCCGGCGCAGCGCGCAAGCTCATCTACGCCCGCGAGGGCTCCCCACAGATCCACGTCACCGTGCTCGACTTCGACACGCTTGCCGCCGCATTCGCCCGGCCGGACGGGAAGAACCGCTACCGGCTGGAGATCAGAGCGCGGGCCAGCGGCGCGCCGCCGCGCGAAGCGCTTTTTCTGACGGTGGGGAAGCGGGCGGACGCGGAGCGGTGGATCAGCGTGCTGGAGCCGTATCTGGGCCGGAGGGTGCGGATGGTGGAGGGGGAAAATTCATGAAACTCCCCTCCTGCGGCGGGCTAGTGAAGGAGGGGAGGGTTCTCTGGACGCTCTATCTGGAACGCCTATGCTACATTCATTACGCCATGCTCAATGTGCCCAATGCCATTACGATTGCGAGGCTCATTCTCGTCCCGGTGACGGCGTATTTTCTGATTGCCGGCGCATACGGCGTTGCGCTGGTCGTCTTTCTGGCGGCGGCCGTTACCGATCTG
>CAZQJF010000567.1:0-2939 GCA_964593735.1 uncultured Streptomycetaceae bacterium
GCATAACGGCGGTCCACCGCGGCGCCGAACGAGCCCTCCAGGCGATCGGTAAAACGCCGGCCGGCGGCGAGCGTCAGCACGTAGCGGTCGCTGTCCCGGACGGCCGTGCGGTAGTTTTCCCGCGCCCCGGAGAAAGTCGCGCTCAGCCACGGCACGAACGGCCCCAGGCCGAGCTTATGCCTCAATCCGATCGTTCCACCCAGCGAATCGAGATCCAGGCCGCTGTATTGGAGGTGGCGCACGGCTCGCGCGTCCGCGGTGAGCGTCACGGCGTTGCGGTCGTCCAGCGCGAAGAAGTGCCCCCCCGAAAGGGCGACGCTCAACGCGCTGCCGCCCTTGATATCGCTCGGCAGCTGCGCGCGCGGCAGATTGCTGTCGCGCATCCAGCCGGCCTCCGCGTCCAGCAGCCACGAAGAGAGCGCACACGCCGGCCACGCCGCCGCCAGGACGCCGCAGACAGCCGCGAGCCGTGCCCGCATGGAGCACGCACGCTTCCTCGCCGCCGGGCGTGACGACATCGGGACATCTTAGAGCCTGTCGCATGACAATCGCAACAGCCCGGCACCCGGATAAAGAGAGGCGATCGGCGGAAACGTCCCCGGATTGCAGTACCGGGTCACGGCTGGCCGGCCTCGACCAGCGTGCGCGTGTAGACGGATTTCGAATTGTGCAGGATGTCGTCGAGCGATCCGCTCTCGATGATGCGGCTGTCCTTCATCACCATTACGCGATGCGCCATCGCGCGCACCACGTCGATATCGTGCGTGACCAGGATGTAGCTCAGGCCGTACCTGCGCTGCAACCCGCCCAGCAGTTCCAGGACCTGCTTCTGGATGGTGACGTCGAGGGAGCTGGTCGGCTCGTCCAGGACGACAACTTTCGGCTTGAGGATCAGCGCGCGCGCAATGGCTATGCGCTGCCGCTGCCCGCCCGAAAACTCGTGCGGATACCGGTGCAGCAGCGGCTCGGCCTGGCCGTCCTCCGTCAAGCCGACGTCGTGGAGCGCCTGAAGGACGCGCGCGCGCCGCTCGACCGCGTCCAGGGCGGGCTCGTGCACTTCCAGCCCCTCCCCGACGATGGCCTCCACCGTCAGTCTCGGCGACAGCGACGACAGCGGGTCCTGGAACACGACCTGTATTTGCCGGCGCACCGCGCGCTTCTGCGCGGAACTGGCGCCTGCCCACCGCATCCCGCCGACGCGGATATCGCCGTGGGCGGCGACGAGGTTGAGCACGGCCAGCGCCAGGGTAGTCTTGCCCGAGCCGGACTCTCCGATGACGCCGAGTGTTTCCCCGGGCGCAAGCTCGAAATCGACGCGCTCGACCGCAGTAAAGACGCCCTTCCTGAACCAGCCCCGTATGCCCGGCAGCCGTGTCGGGTAATCCACCTGGACATTGCGCCCCTCCACCACGCGCCCATCGGCGGGCGGCGCGACGGCGCGTTGCGGCCGGCTGTTGATGAGCCTTTGCGTGTACGGATGCCGGGGATGCCGCATGACTTCGTCGGTCTGCCCCTGCTCGACGATCACTCCCGCCTCCATTACCGCCACGCGGTCGGCGTAGCGGCGCACGAGGTTGAGATCGTGCGTGATCAGCAGCAGCGCCATGCCCGCCTCCGCGCGCAGCCGGTCGATCAGGTCGAGGATCTGCAGGCGGATCGATACGTCGAGCGCCGTCGTCGGCTCGTCGGCAATCAGCAGCTTCGGGTTGCACGCGAGCGCCATTGCGATCATCGCGCGCTGGCGCTGGCCCCCGGAAAGCTGGTGCGGGTAGCTGTGCGCGCGTGTTTCCGGCTCCGTGATTCCGACGCGGCCCAGCGCCGCGACCGCCCCGGCCCATGCACCGGCGCCGCGCAGGTCCGTGTGCAGCCGCAGGGATTCGGCGATCTGCTCGCCCACGGGGTAGATCGGATTGAGCGCCGTCATCGGCTCCTGGAAAATCACCGCGATATCGCGGCCGCGCAGATCCCGCAGCGCCGGGTCCGGCATCTTCAGCACATCCTTGCCGTCGAACATGATCTCTCCGGTCAGGCGCGCGGCCTCGATGAGGCGCAGCAGCGACAGCGCGGTGACGGTCTTGCCGGATCCGGATTCGCCGACCAGCGCGAGCTTCTCGCCGGCATCGAGGGAAAACGACGCGCGATCCACCACGCAGCGCGCTCCGAACGCCACGCTGAGCTCACGGACCTCCAGCAGTTTCATATGGACAGCCTTCATATGGACAGGCTCATTCACGCGTCCTCCTGCAGCACCTTGCGCGGATCGAGCGCGTCGCGCAGCGCATCGCCGATCAGGATCAGGAGCAGCAGCGTGACCACCAGCACGACGAACGTGGAGAGCGATATCCACCAGGCGTCGAGGTTGCTCTTGCCCTGATTCAGCAGGTCGCCGAGACTGGGCGTGCCGGGCGGCATTCCGAGACCCAGGAAATCAAGGCTGGTAAGCGCCCCGATCGCTGCCGCCATCTCGAACGGGATGAGCGTCACGACCGGCGTCAGGCTGTTGGGCAGGATGTGACGGACGATGATCCTGCGATTGCTTTGTCCGAGCGCCCGGGCGGCGCGGACGTAGTCCAGCGTCCGGTTCCTCAGGAACTCGGCGCGCACGTAGGCCGCGATGCCGAGCCAGCCGAACACCGAGAGCAGAATGACGAGCAGCCAGAAGCTGGGGGAAAACAGCGCGGAAAATATGATGAGCATGTAGAGCGTCGGCATCGCGCCCCAGATCTCGCTGAAGCGCTCCATGGCGATGTCCGTCCAGCCCGCGAAATAGCCCTGGATCGCGCCGTACAGCACGCCGAACATTGCGCACAGTGCGGTGACGATCAGCGCGAACACCACCGACACGCGGAAACCGTACAGCAGCTGGGCGAGGAGATCCCGGCCGCGGTCCTCGGTGCCGAGCAGGTTGTCGGCATCCGGGGGCGACGGGTTGGGATTCC
>CAZQJF010000568.1:0-2929 GCA_964593735.1 uncultured Streptomycetaceae bacterium
CGCGGCCCTCGAGCGCGGATCCACCGAGCGCGATCGCCGCGCTCGCGCCTGCGAGGCGGCTCACGAATTCGCGGCGGGAAACATCGGTCCCCGACTCCTCGGCCTGGAGCGTGCTGCGATCTTCCTTCATTTCCATTCCTTTCTCAGTGATAAAACGCAACCAATTCAGCCACGGAATCACACGGAACGCACGGACAGGTCAAATCTTGCTGGCGTCAAGGGTGGCAGCCGAACGAATTGTCACGAGCAGTTAATTTCCGTGTATTCCGTGTGTTTCCGTGGCTAATGCTCTTAAGCGGCCACGCTGGTTACCTGCGGCTTCGCCGCCGCGCGCGAGCCCGCAATTGGATACGGATAGAGCATGTTGAGCGCGATGCTCTGGTTTGCGGTCTGCACGATGCGCACGTGCTCGCGCTTCAGCTCCCTCGCGTGGCGGCAGCCGCAGGAGTGGGCGATCATGTCGATCTCCTTGTTCATGTTCAGCGCATAGTTCGCGACCCGCAGATACTTTTCCTCCACCACCAGCCCGCGCTGGAGGCGCTTGTTGTGGGTCGTCACCCCGGTCGGACAGGTGTTCTGGTGGCAGCGCAGCGCCTGGATGCACCCGAGCGCGAACATGAAGCCGCGCGCCGTGTTGACGAAGTCGGCGCCGACGCAGAGGGCCCACGCGGCCTGCGCGGAAGTGACGAGCTTGCCTGCCGCGATCACGCGTATTCGTCCCTTCAAGTCCGATTGCAGCAGTGAATCCACTACCCGGGGCAGCGCTTCTCCAATCGGCAGCGCCATATGGTCGAACAGCGTCTGGGGCGCGGCCCCCGAACCGCCCTCGCCGCCGTCTATCGCGAGAAAGTCCGGCGCGTACTCCTGGCCCCGGCGCTGCACGGTGTCGCACAGCTGATTGATGAATTCCCAGCCCCCGATCGCGGTCTTAACGCCTACCGGGCGGCCCGTGAGATCGCGGATGTAGGCGACCTTGTCGAGCAGCTGGTCGATGTTGGCGATGTCGTTGTGGCGATTGGGGCTGATCGAGTCCATGCCCGCCGGGATGCCGCGGATGCGCGAAATTTCTTCGGTGACTTTGGCGCCGGGCAGCACTCCTCCTTTGCCCGGCTTGGCGCCCTGCGACAGCTTGATCTCGAACGCTTTCACGTACTGCGCGATCTCCTTCACTCTTTCGGGAGAGAAGTTGCCGTCGTGATCGCGCATGCCGTACTTGGCGGTGCCCATCTGCATGATGATGTCGCACCCGCCCTCGATATGATGCGGCGAGAGCCCTCCCTCGCCGGTATCCATGAAGCAGCCGGCTTGCATTGCGCCGCGCGAAAGCGATCGTACGGCGGGCGCGGAAATCGCGCCGAAGCTCATGCCGCTGATATTGACGATGGAGTGCGCCTCGAACGGATGCTTGCAGTAGCCGGCCCCGATGACGAGGGGCGGAGTCGGCAGGCGCTCCTCTTCCAGGACCGGGAACGCGTGGTTCACGAAAATGATCGATCCGGGCTCGCGCAGGTCGTTGGTGGACCCGAAGCCGATGATGCTTCCTTCACCCTTGGCCAGGCGGTAGACGAAGCTCCGCGTCGCGCGGTTGAACGGCATCTCCGAGCGGTCGCTGGAGAAGAAGTACTGGCGGAAGTACTGGCCCAGGTCCTCGAAAAAGAAGCGCAGCCGCCCGATCACGGGATAGTTGCGCAGGACCGTGTGCTTCTTCTGCGTGACGTCGTGCACGATCGCGACGATCAGCCAGCCGATCAGTGCGAAACCGAGCACCGTGCCGATGCCGTACGTCACCACGCCCATCATGCCATCCATCGCTTCACTCCAGGAATTTGCCGGACTGGCGTTCGACAAATTCCTAATGAAAAATCAATTCCCAGGGCAACTGCTAGAATAATCCTCGATTCAACACGATGTTTTTTTGTTGAATTGCCTGGTCTTATATTTATATTTAGCAGCATGTCGGAGTGAAACTCCGGCATGCTGCTAAATATAGAGGAAACCGATGGACTTGGCATCCGAAATCGAGCGCAACGTCGCAGCCGCGCTGGCGGAGGACGTGGGCGCCGGCGACCTTGCCGCGCCCCTGACGCCGGCCGGCCGAACGGCGCACGCAGTCGTGGTGTGCCGGCAGGAAGCCGTCGTGTGCGGCGGACCGTGGCTCGAGGCCTGCTTTCACCAGCTCGATGCGCGCGCCACCGTCACCTGGTCAGCCGCCGAAGGCGCGAAAGTCGCATCCGGCAGCAGGATCTGCGAGATCGCCGGACAGGCGCGCGCATTGCTGAGCGCCGAGCGGTCGGCCCTGAATTTCCTTCAGCTGCTCTCCGCCGTCGCCACCACGACCCGCCGCTACGTGGAAGCCGTCGCCGGGACGCGGGCAAGAATCGTGGACACCCGCAAGACGATTCCGGGCCTGCGCCTCGCGCAGAAGTACGCGGTGCGGATGGGCGGCGCCGCGAACCATCGCATGGGACTCTACGATGCGATGCTGATCAAGGAAAACCACATCGCCGCCGCGGGTGGCATTCGCCCTGCACTCGCGGCGGCGATAACATGCGCCCCGCCGGGCGCATGGATACAAATCGAGGTGGAAACGCTCGATCAGTTGAAGGAAGCGCTGGCCGCGGGCGCGAAGATGATCCTGCTCGACAATATGAGCGTCGAGCACATGCGCGCGGCAGTGAAGACAACCGCCGGCCGCGCCGAGCTCGAGGCTTCGGGCGGAATCACGCTGGAGAACGTGCGGGCGATCGCGGAAACGGGCGTGGACCGCATTTCCGTCGGCAGCCTGACGAAGGACATCAAGGCCGTCGATTTCTCGATGCGGTTTGTGTGAAGGACAGATTAGCCACAGATACACACAGATGAACACAGATAGAATCAAGAGCAAGAAAAGCAAGAATTAGCCGCAGATAAACGCAGATACACGCGGATA